>NZ_JAAGPM010000044.1:0-56058 GCF_017104865.1 Burkholderia sp. Ac-20349 | reverse complement strand
TGTTCTTCGTCGCCGCCGCGAGCGCGAGATGCACGGCCGGCGCCATGCCGGCCGACAGCAACGCGCCGCCGGCGGCCGCGCCTGCCATCCCGCCGATGCTGAACATGCCGTGCAGCGACGACATGATCGGCCTGCCGATCGCGATTTCGACCGCGCTGGCCTCGGCGTTCATCGCGACGTCGAGCGTCGCCATCGAGAAGCCGAACAGCGCGAGCACGGCGAGCAGCAGCGGGTAGTCGGGCACGACGAGGATCAGCGCCGCGCAGGCCGACATCACGAGCCCGCCCGCGAGGCACGCGGTGCGCGAGCCGACGCGCGCGATCCAGCGCGCGATGGTCAGCATCGCGGCGATCGAGCCGACGGCGACCGCGAACAGCGCGATCGACAGCAGCCCGGGGCTCAGCGCGAACTTGTCGCGCACGGTCGGCACGTGCACGCCCCACGACGCGAACATCATGCCGGCGACGAAGAACAGCGCCATCGACGCTGCGCGCGCGCGCTGGCGGGCCGGCAGCGACAGCTTGCGATGCGCGTCGGGCGGCGCGGCGAACGGGGACGACGATTCGGGGGAGGATGCTTCGGACACGGCAAGGCTCGTCAAAAAAAGCGCGGACGCACGCGGCGCCCGTCGGACCCGTCCGATTCTATCGAATCGCTTACGATCCTGCCGGGCGATGGCCGGTCGGACGAGGATCCGGCGATTACCCGGCGACTCGCGTTCGGCCGCATCGACCGGACAGGCCGTTCGGCCGATGCGCGGCGCACCGCGCCCGCGGGTAACATCGAAGCGCATGGCGTGCCCGGCGCGCCGCCCTTCGACCGCAGGAGTCCTCTTGAACATCGATCCCGCTCTCGCGCTGCATCTGCTGCACCGTTGCGCACTCGGCACGCTCGCCACCCATGCGCGCGATCCGCAGGGCTTTCCGTATCCGACGGTCGTCCCGTTCGCACCCGATGCGAGCCATCGTCCGGTGATCCTCGTGAGCGGCCTCGCGGAGCACACGCGCAATCTGGCTGCCGATCCGCGAGCGGGCTTCCTCGTCGTCGACGCGCCCGGCGGCGACGTGCTGAACGCCGAGCGCGCGACGCTGCTCGGCCGGTTCGTACCGCTCGGCGACGATCCGCACGTCACCGCGCGCTACTGTCGCTACGAGCCGGACGCCGCGCGCTATCTCGCGCTCGGCGATTTCACGTTCTGGGCGCTCGACGTCGAGCGGCTGCGCTATATCGGCGGCTTCGGGCGCATGGGCTGGGTCGACGGCACGCAGCTCGATGCGTTGCCGCCGCTCGCCTTCGATGAAGAACAGGCGTTGTGGGACGCGTACGATGCCGGCGCTGCGCGTCGCGACGGGCTTGAATTGCTCGGCGTCGATCGCCACGGCGCCGACTGGCGATATGACGGCCGTCGCGTGCGCACGCCGTTCGATTCGCCATTGGCCGATGCGGGCGCATTGCGCGAGCGGCTGATTGCGTGCGCGCGGGATGTGACCTGACGTCGCGGTTGCCGGTCTGTCCGCGGTTTGCCTGTTTAGCGCACCGTGCCATCCGATAATCGTCAAGCTGTCGTCCGATGAGAGCTTTGATTTTTCCGAATGCAGGGTAATTGCGTATGTTGATAGGCCCAATAGACAATGGCTAATGTCCTAATCTCTGTGTAGGAACGTAAAAATTTGAGAAAAGGCCGCGACCGGTCAAAATGACACGCGTGATTTTCAATTGATCTCGGGATTTTCATGAATCTCGCTTCTATCAAATCTTTTTTGTGCTAATCTCTGCCTTCGAAAATCCGAGGCACATATATTTCATGAATGGTGAGCTGGCTCAGACCGGCGCCATTGGTCAGATAGAAAGGGAAACTATGTCTTCTTACAAGGACCTGCTGGCCCAGCGGGAGAAGCTGGAGAAGCAAATCGAAGAAGCGAAGTCGCGTGAATACGCTGAAGTGCTGAATGACGTGAAGCAGAAAATTGCCGACTACGGCTTTTCGCTCGCCGAACTCGGTCTCAGCCGCGCGAAGGCAGGTAAGGTTGGCCGTCCGCGCGCAGGCGTGGCCGCGAAATACCGCGATCCGGAAACGGGCGCGACGTGGTCGGGCCGCGGCAAGCCGCCGCGCTGGATTGCGGGCAAGGACCGCGAACAGTTCGCGATTTAAACATCTGTTTAAGTTGCCTGTTCTTCAAAAGAGCCGCGTGCCGTTCAGGAACGCGGCTTTTTTGTTTCCGGCGGCCGCTACGCCCATTGCGTTGTCATGAAAATGTAATAATCCGGCGTGAATGGTAATACGACCTGTTCGCATAAGCGGTTGATTTAAATAAGAAATTTGTGGGTATTGGCAGGATTCATGGGGCGCCCTTGATAGAATTGGGCATCGCTCACCGATATCTCATATTTCATGTCCACGTTTTCCGGCGACGCGCAGAGCGCAGATAAGCACGCGGTTGCGCGCAAGAGTACGTTCGTCAGTATTGTGCTGAATGTCGTGCTTGCGACATTTCAGATCGTCGTCGGCACGATTGCGCATTCGCAGGCATTGATTGCTGACGGGGTGCATTCGATTTCCGATTTGATCTCGGATTTTGTCGTGCTGGTTGCGAATCGGCATAGCGGCGCATCGCCGGATGCCGACCACAATTACGGACACAGCCGCTACGAGACCGTCGCATCGCTGTTTCTCGGCGCGATCCTGATCGCGGTCGGCGTCGGCATGCTCTGGCGGGCCGGCGATCGTCTCGTTAATCTCGAAAACATTCCGGCGGTACATTTTTCCGCGCTGATCGTCGCGCTGACGGTGCTCGTATCGAAAGAGGCGCTGTTTCGCTACATGCTGCGCGAGGCGAGGCGCGTTCGCTCGGCGATGCTCGTCGCAAACGCATGGCATGCGCGTTCGGATGCGGCGTCGTCGCTCGTCGTCGCGATCGGCATCGTCGGCAGCCTGGCCGGCGTGAAGTTGCTCGACCCGATCGCGGCGGCGATCGTCGGCTTCATGGTCGCGCGCATGGGCTGGACGTTCGGCTATGACGCGCTGCAGGACCTCTCCGACCGCGCGCTCGACACGACCGATACGGACGAGATCCGCGCGCTGCTCGCGGCGACGCCCGGCGTACGCGACGTGCACGACCTGCGCACGCGCAAGATGGGCGATGCCGCGCTCGTCGATGCGCACATCCTCGTCGATCCGAAAATCTCCGTCTCCGAAGGGCACTACATCGCCGAGACCGCGCGTGCGCGCGTGCTGACCGACCCGCGCGTGCTCGACGCATTGATCCACGTCGACCCCGAGAACGACGCGGCGCGCCGTCCGGCGCTCGCGCTGCCGCCGCGCGGCGAGATCGCGGCACGGCTCGAGGCCGCACTCGCGCAGCGCGGGCTGCATGCGGCGGCGATCAACCTGCATTACCTGAGTACGGGGCTCGAGATCGACGTGACGCTGGCCTGCGATCCGCACGACACCGATGCGGCGCTGGCCGGCCGGCTCGATGCCGACGCGCTGAAGCGCGAGTTCGGCGCGCGCCGGATCGGCTTCACGCGGACGATGCCCGCGCAGGCGTGACCCGCTGCCGGCCACCGTGCCGGCGGGCCACTGGCGCATGTCGGCGTGTTACAGCGGCAGTTGCGTGTCGAACTTGATCTCGCGCAGCACGACGCTCGTGCGCACCTGCGACACCGCGGGAATCTTGAAGATGCGTTCGTGCAGGAACACGTCGTAGGCCTTGATGTCCGGCGCGACGATCTTGAGGATGTAATCGGCCTCGCCGGTCGTGCTGTAGCACTCGGTGACTTCCGGGCAGGTCGCGATCTCGCGTTCGAACTGCTCGACGCCGCCCTCGTTGTGGCGGGTCAGGTGCACGTGCGCGAGCGCGCACACGTGCAGGCCGAGCTTCTCGCGATCGAGCAGCGCCGTGTAGCGCTGGATCACGCCCGACTGCTCCATGTCCTTGATGCGGCGCCAGCACGGCGTGCTCGACAGGCCGACCTGGTCGGAAATTTCCTGGACCGAACGGCGCGCGTCGAGCTGCAACAGGCGAAGGATTTTTTGCGAAAAGGAATCGAGCGTCACCTGCGCCTCCATGCGGCAGCTACAACACGCTGAATGTTAGAGGGCCGGGAAAGGAAAGGCAATCTGGCGTCGCGTTGTTGAGCGAGATTCGCTAATTTGCTCGCGGATCCGTGGGGATTTGTCCCGCCCCTGCGTCTTCCGACCGATCGGTGTCCGACACCGCGAGGCCCGCGAGCGCGGCCTGTTGGCGGCGCAGGTCGGCGAGCATGTTGCAGAACAGCGCGCCTTGCTCGATCGCGTCGTCGAGCGCGACGTGCGTGTGCGGATGGTCGTCGAACCAGTGCTTCGGAAAGCGCGGCTTGATCGCCTTGCGGTACGGCAGGCCCGTCATCGCGAACGCGAGCGTCTTGATGTCGAGCGCCGACCACGAGAACGGGCAGCGCCCGGCGAAGCGCATCATGTACCAGAACATGAACGTGAAGTCGAAGCCGGCCGGCATCGCGACGAACACCGGCTTGCCGGGCAGCGCCTCGACCCAGTCGACGTACGCGACGAGCGCGGCTTCGGGCGCCTGCAGATCCTTCCGGCACGCGGCCCATGCTTCGGGCTCGGTCTTCCACCACGCTTCCTGCACCGGGTGCGCTTGCGCGCCCGGCAGCGTCTCGAGGTTGGCCGAGAACGTCGCGATCAGCTGCTTGTCCTCGGTATAGGCGGCCGACGCGAAGCTCAGCATCGAGTGCGGGCCGGGAATCGGGCCGTCGGCCTCGACGTCGGTGCTGACGTAGATTTCCGGGATGGCGGTCTGGTTCATCCGAATACCTTGTCGGACACGAACGGGTTCGTGCGGCGCTCGTCGCCGAACGTCGACACGGGGCCATGGCCCGGTACGAACGTCACGTCGTCGCCGAGCGGCCACAGCTTCTCCTTGATCGACCGGACGAGATCCTCGTGATTGCCGCGCGGGAAATCGGTGCGGCCGATCGAGCCCGCGAACAGCACGTCGCCGACGATCGCGACGCGATGCGCGCGGCTGAAGAACACGACGTGGCCGGGCGTGTGGCCCGGGCAGTGATAGACCTCGAGCGTCTCGTCGCCGAACTGCACGGTGTCGCCGTCGTTCAGCCAGTGGTCCGGCTCGAAGGTTTCGGCGGCCGGAAAGCCGAAGCGCTCGCTCTGCATCGGCAGCTTCTCGATCCAGAAGCGCTCTTCTTCCTGCGGCCCCTCGATCGGCACGCCGTAGTGCGTCGCGAGCGTCTTCGCGCCCGCGCAGTGATCGATGTGTCCGTGCGTGAGCAGCACCTTCTCGACCTGCACGTTCTGCCGCGCGACTTCCTGTTCGATCCGGTCGAGATCGCCGCCCGGATCGACGACGGCGGCGCGGCCCGTCTTTTCGCAGACGAGCAGCGAGCAGTTTTGCTGGAACGGCGTGACCGGAATGAGCGTGACTTTCATGGAGGCACCGGCGGCTAAAAGGAGCGATTGTACCGGTCGCGCGGGCCGCTTGCCGGTCGCGCGACGCGCGTCGCGGCGGACGCCTCCGGGCATTCCCGGAGCATGTCGATTGTTACGGCCATAGTGAGAATCAATGGTCCGCAGGGGGTGCTTTTCGGGTTGACCTTTTGGTTTATGTATAATGCGCCCCATTGCACGTGAATTTCACGCAATTCGCTGGTGTTTCGGCCCCGTTAAAAAAGGGCGTCGGAAGCACCGTCAAGCATCAGCCGCCGGGGAGTCCGGCGGTGTATCCAGCACCGAGATTTCGGTGCTCACGTCTTGTCCGGCCGGGTGCTGCGCGCCCGCCTGCGGCCCTGCTGCCGCGCCGCCGGATGAGGCCTGTGCCGCCGTTCCTGTGAGTCGGTCGTTTCGACGCGCGCGAACGTGAAGCCATGTTCGATGGCGGCATGTGGGGTCTGGTCAGGCTGTTGGGGACAGGTTGCGCCAGACGTGAAAACTAATCAGGACGGTTGCGGCATAGACGAAAGCCGCGCCCATGCTAGCCGCCTGCTCGCATCCGAGCGGGGCGTGCACGCATTTGCCGTCCGGGCCGCGTGTCTGCGTTGTGAAGCAGCGTTGTAAGGGAGCGGCCCGAACCAGAAGGCGACACGTCGATGAATTTACGTTTTCCGAGTCGATTCGGAACCATTGCATTGTTTTTTGCGCTGACGGGCTGTGCGGTGCCACCCAGCCAGACCACCGGTAGCGCGAACCAGAAGAACGCCGTCGACAAGACGGCCGCCGCCGCGAAAGCGGATAGCGACAAGCAGCTGAATTTTGATTCCGCGCTGGCGTCGATGCCGGCTGCCGACAGCAAGGACGCGAAGAAGTCGTCGCTGGCGGACGCCGAGCCGATCGACGGCAAGGATGTGTCCGATTTCCGCCAGACGGGCCGCGCATCGTGGTACGGGCGTGATTTCCACGGCCGCCGCACCGCGAACGGCGAGCGCTTCAACATGAACGCGCTCACCGCCGCGCACCGCACGCTGCCGCTGTCGTCGTACATCAAGGTGACGAACGCGTCGACCGGCAAGTGGGTCGTCGTGAAGGTCAACGATCGCGGGCCGTACAAGCGCGGTCGCGTGCTCGACCTGTCATATGCGGCCGCGAAGCTGATCGGCCTCGTGCACGCCGGCACGGGCCGCGTGAAGATCGAAGGGCTGTCGCCGCAGGAAGCGCGCGAGGCACGCGACGAAATGTTCGCATCGATCTCGGCGAAGTAACGCGCAGCGGTCGACCGCTCATGCAAAAGGGCTGCCCTCGGGCAGCCCTTTGTCTTTCCTGCACCGCGCGACGCCGGCGCCGGTTTCCCGGTGCCGGCCGGCTCGCGCGTCAGCCTTCATCCTTCAGTGCGAGCGCTCGCGCGTACAGCGTGTTGCGCGACGCGCCCGTCAGCGCGGCCGCGAGCTTGGCCGCGCTCTTCACCGGTACCTCTTCCAGCAACAGCTTGAGCAGCGCGTCGTGCGCGGTGTCGTCGGCTTCGCCGTTCGTCTCCGGTGCGCCTTCGACGACCAGCACGAATTCGCCGCGCTGCCGGTTCGCATCGCCGGCGAGCCAGGTCTGTCCTTCGGCCAGGGTGCCCTGGAACAACTGCTCGTGTAGCTTGGTGAGCTCGCGCGCGATCAGCAGCCGGCGCGCGGGGCCGAACGCATCGGCGAGCGCGGCGACGGTTTCGGCGATCCGGTGCGGTGCCTCGTAGAACACCAGTGCATACGGGTGCGACACCAGCGCCTGCAGCGCGGTCGCGCGCTGCTTTGCCTTCGGCGGCAGGAAGCCCGCGAACGTGAACGCGCCGGCCCAGTCGCCGGCCACGCTCAGCGCGGTCACGGCCGCGCTCGCGCCCGGCAGCGGGATCACCGCGAAGCCGGCGGCGCGCACCGCGTCGACGAGCCGCGCGCCGGGGTCCGAGATGCCGGGCGTGCCGGCGTCCGATACGTAAGCCACGCGTTCGCCGCCGCGCAGCAGTTCGATCACGCGCTGGGCGGCTTCGCGTTCGTTGTGCTCGTGCACGGCGATGAGCGGTTTCGAGATCCCGTAGCGGGCGAGCAGCTGGCCCGTGTTGCGGGTGTCTTCGGCCGCGATGCGGTCGGCGAGGCCGAGCACGTGCAGCGCGCGCAGCGTGATGTCGGCGGTGTTGCCGATCGGCGTGGCGACCACGTAGAGCGCGGCGTCCGGGTAGTGCTGCGTTTGCGCGAGTTCAAGGAGGGCAGTCATGGCAGGCAATGCGCGCAATCGCGGCGCAAGCGGAACAAGGACGGCATTGTGCCACGCGGCGCCGGCCCGGCCGGGCAACGGGCACGGTTTGCCGCGCGCGGGCGACAACTTTTCCGGCGCGGCGCGATCCAAACCGGTCGGCGCGGCGTTCGAGCAGCGCGCGCGGCAGTTTCTCGAGCGCCGTGGCCTCGCGTTCGTCGCGGCGAACGTGACGATGCGCGGCGGCGAGCTCGATCTCGTGATGCGCGAACCCGATGGCATGCTCGTGTTCGTCGAGGTGCGCGCGCGGCGCAGCGTCCGGCATGGCGGCGCGGCTGCGAGCGTCGGCTGGCGCAAGCAGCGGCGCCTGGTTGCGGCCGCGCTCCAGTTCTGGGCGCGGCACGGCGCCGGTGCCGCGTGCCGCTTCGACGTCGTCGCGTTCGAGGCCGGCCGGCTCGCGTGGCTGCGCGACGCATTTCGTGCCGACGATGCGTAGCCGCGAGCTGTGACGAGATGTAAAGAGTTCTTGCCGGACCCCCGGAGAGGGTGCCGGAGTACGGTAAACTCGCCGCACCCACGATGTCGCGCGATGCGTGCCACGCGCCCAGTTCACCAGGAATCGATGTCAGTCGAACGTATTCAGCAACATTTCCACGACAGCGTCGCGCTTCTCGCCGAAGCGGCCGACGCACTGTCGCTGCCGATCGCAGCCGCGGTCGACGCGATGTTCGCCGCGCTGGCGAACGGCAACAAGATCGTCGCCTGCGGTGACGGCCTGTCGGCCGCCGCCGCGCACTACCTCGCGGTGTCGCTCGTCGGCGGCTTCGAGCGCGAGCGCCCGGGCCTGCCCGCGATCGCGCTGGCAACCGACGCGTCGCAGGGCGGCCTCGCGGGCGCGGTGTCCGCCGAGCAGTTGTTCGCCCAGCAGGTGCGCGTGCTCGGCCAGACCGGTGACATCCTGCTGGTGCTCGATCCGAGCGGCGCATCGCCGCGCGTGCTGGCAGCGATCGACGAAGCGCACGAGCGCGAGATGACCGTCGTCGCGCTGACGGGCGGCGCTGGCCATGCGGTCGCCGCCGCGCTGTCCGATACCGATATTCCGATCAGCGTGCCCGCCGTTCGCGCGGCGCGCATCCACGAAGTCCATCTGCTGACCATCCACTGCCTGTGCGACGGCATCGACGCGATGCTGCTGGGTGAGGATTGAACGAAGGAGAGCCGTCGATGAATCAAAGCCGCGTCAAACAGACGCTCGTCAGAACCACGCTGCTTGCTGCGCTGACGGCGGGCCTCGCCGTGTCGCTGCAGGGGTGTGTGCTCGGGGTCGTGGGCGCAGCGGCCGGCGGCGGTGCGCTGATCGCGACCGATCGCCGTACGCTCGGCGCGCAGACGGAAGATCGCGAGATCCAGGTCAAGTCGCTTACGCAGATCAACAACGGGCTGCCCGACCAGTCGCACGTGAACGTGACGGTGTACAACCGCCGCGTGCTGCTGACGGGCGAAGTGCCGAACGATGCATCGAAGCAGCGCGCCGAGGAGATCGTGCGCAGCATCAACAACGTGAACGGCATCGTCAACGAGCTGTCGGTCGAGCCGGCGTCGTCGCTGTCGTCGCGCGCGAACGACTCGTACCTCGAAGGGCGCGTGAAATCCGAGCTGATCGCGACGAAGGGCATCTCGGCGAACTACTACAAGGTCGTCAGCGAACGCGGCAACCTGTACCTGATGGGGCTCGTGACGGTCGACGAGGGCAATCGCGGCGCGGAAGCCGCCAGCCAGGTGCCGGGCGTCGAGAAGGTCGTGAAGGTGTTCCAGTACGTGAAGCCGCAGGACGCGCAGGCGCTGCAGGACGCATCGCCCGCGAGCGGCGCATCCGGCGCGCAGGCTGCCGCCGCACCGGCGGATAGCGCGACGGTCGGCGCCGTGCCCGACGCGTCGGTACAGTCCACGCCGCTGCAGTCACCCGCGCCGATTTCGAATTCGTCGAGCGTGCACCCGGGCAACCCGAAGGCACCGTCGCAATGAAGAGCAGGCAGATGAAGCAGATGAAACAATGGATGGTGCAGGGCGCCGCGGCCGTGGCGCTGCTGGCGGGTACGTTCGGTGCGGTCGCGCACGCGGATGTCGGCGACGGCCTGAAGGTGGCGCGCGGCAACGCGTGCATGGGCTGCCACGCGGTCGACCGCAAGCTCGTCGGCCCGTCGTTCAAGGATGTCGCCGCCCGCTACAAGGCCGATCCGCAGGCCGTGGCAAAGCTGTCGAAGAAGGTGAAGGAGGGCGGCTCCGGCGTCTGGGGCGCCATTCCGATGCCCGCGCATCCGCGCATGAGCGACGCCGACGTGCGTTCGGTGGTCGAATGGGTGCTGGCTGGCGCGCCGTCAAAGTAACGTTTCAGGGGTGACTTAACCCCTATTGCCAAGCGCAGAAATGCGTGTGTATGATGATTGACTGTTGGGGCGGTAGCTCAGCTGGGAGAGCGTCGCGTTCGCAATGCGAAGGTCGGGAGTTCGATCCTCCTCCGCTCCACCAATAGATTATCTAGACGAATCCTGATGTATCCGCAAACCCCGCAGCCAGTAAGGCTCGCGGGGTTTTTTCTTGCCTATAATATCCAATGGAGACCGTTTGAATCCACTGGCGAGTGGGGGCAACGTTGGGGATAACTCACCCGCCCCCGCAAGCACTTGCCCCCAGGAGGCGTGACATGCCCCTTACCGATGCTGAGATCCGGAAGGCAAAGCCCGGCGAGAAGCCGATCCGCCTGTTCGACGGTGGCGGCCTGTATCTGGAAATCTCGACCGCGGGCGGCAAGTGGTGGCGCCTGAAGTACCGCTTCGGCGGAAAGGAAAAGCGCATCTCGTTGGGCGTCTACCCGGATATCGGATTGAAAGATGCGCGGGAGCGGCGGGATGCCGCCAGGAAGCTCTTGGCAAACGGTGTGGATCCGGGGGAAGCCAAGAAAGCGAAAAAGGCAGCGAGTCAGGAACGGGCTGCCAACTCGTTCGAAGTGATCGCTCGCGAGTGGTTCGCGAAATACGCTTCTGGTTGGGCCACCAGCCACGCCGACAAGATCATTCAGCGGCTAGAACGGGATGTCTTCCCCTGGCTCGGTGGACACCCCATTGCCGACATTGCCGCGCCCGAATTGTTGACCGTGGTGCGTCGCATCGAGGAGCGCGGCGCACATGACACGGCTCACCGGGCACTGCAAAATTGCGGGCAAGTATTCCGGTATGCCGTGGCGACGGGCCGTGCCGAACGCGATCCTTCCGGCGACCTACGAGGCGCGCTCCCGCCACTCAAGCACGAACACTATGCCGCCATCATCGATCCCACTCAGGTTGGCGAATTGCTGCGTGCAATCAACGGGTTCCAGGGGACCTTCATCGTCAAGTGCGCGTTGATATTGGCCCCGATGCTTTTCGTCAGGCCTGGAGAACTGCGCACGGCGGAATGGTCCGGGTTTAACCTCGACAAAGCTGAATGGCGCTACCTCGTGACCAAGACCAAGACGGAGCATCTCGTTCCACTCCCCACCCAGGCTGTCGCTATCCTGCGTGAACTGCATGCTCTGACAGGGCCGCGCCAACATGTCTTTCCTGGGCGAGACCCGCACAAGCCGATGAGCGAGGCGGCGATCAATGCCGCGCTGAGGCGTATGGGGTACGATACCAAAACTGAAATCACCGGGCACGGTTTTCGGGCTATGGCGCGTACCATCCTGCACGAGGAACTGCATATCAAGCCCGAAGTGATCGAGCATCAGTTGGCACACCGGGTGCCTGACACTCTGGGCACGGCCTATAACCGAACGAAGTTTCTCAAGGAGCGCCGGATGATGATGCAGCTCTGGGCCGACTTCCTGGATCGCGTGAAACAAGGTGCGAACATTATCTCTTTCGCAGGCCAAGGGTGATCATGATCCATCAGAAGGTAGTTACGGCCCGGCCAGTGCATTAGGTACGAGGCTATCCCCTTGCGTCCTCTAGCGCATTGCCGAATCATTGGACAAGTATTACATTCGAACGCCCCACACTACGATATGTCGGAGCGGCACATGCGCCGTAATTCAAAAGAGATAGTCGGCGACCACACTATTCGGGGATCGAACGTCAGGGCCGCCAATTCACGGCGGCTCGTGTCGAACAGGTATTCCGAATCCGGCGCTGCAACGATCGCGGACAATACGAGTGGTTATGCCTTGTTCCGTGCCTGACTCCAGAAGCGATCAACGCCCACCGCTAACAAACCGCTCGTTTTCGGGCCAAGTGCGTGACAAAGGAAAGCTAGAACACCATCTTCCCAACGCAGCGATCCGTGCTTGCGCAATGTATTTAGAGAACTTCGAGGCCCGGCTCATGCGGGCGATGCAACGATGCCGGGACGCCGCTATCGCGGTCTTCACTGATCGAGGTAGCCGACCATCTGCGGGAGGCGATGCATTAAGCATCGAGGAAGGGGTTTGGTCCGCGTTGCAACCCTTGCCCGTGAAGGGCATCGGACGCGGGACGTGGCGTGCACCTCGCGATGGCGTTGACGCCCCGCTCCCAGTGTTGCGCGAGGGGGGCGCATGACCGGCCCAATCACCTCGAAGATCCGCGATTTCCTGATCAGCCGCGGTCCGGCTACTCCGGAACGCGTCACTGAGGCCGTCCTTGAATTGACGGAGGTGGGTGGTGCTGCGCGCGCTCTCATGCTGATGCGGCTCGACCCAACGCTCGAGCGAACGGGCACCGGAATGTGGGCGGCGCGAGACACGGCGACCACCGACGACCGCCGCGTACGGAAGGCTGCTGAGAAGTTTTTTGACGGACGCGCTGGTGCCCCGCTGGCGAGCGCGGTGCGAGTCGTGGCAAGCGACACCGGCCTGTCGGAGCACCATATTCGCGAACTCCTCACCTCACAATTCGTCGTGGCGGGCACCAACATTTTCAACCGGCGACGGTAGTAATAGAACCATGATGGCCAAGAAGAACACCACTGATGCAATGCGCGACAGCGCGCGTGAAAAGCTCTCGCAGCTCGGCTACAAGCAGATCGAGACCGACTTCGCTCTTTTCGACCCACTCGGCGACGGCTCAATGTCGGCGACCGCGGAGTTGGTCGCGCTCGACGGCGGCGAGCCCATCATCCTCTTTGCGAGCGGCGAGCCCGGCGATGCCTCAAGGCCGCCGGTTCAGGACGATGCGAAGTTCAAGGCTGGTCTTGGTGCCTCCGAGGGCAAACCCTTCCGCTTCGTATGGGTGTGGGATGGCGAGAATGACTTTTTCTTCGACGTCGAGAAGGATGCTCAGGTATCGGCTTTACCGGCCCAAGGCGAATGGAAGACCGTCGCCCGGCCGATCTCAGAAACGCGTACGCGTCTGGTGCAGGAGGTCTCTGCCGAGTACCACCGCGGGGACTTCCGTGAGATCCAGCGCAAGTTCGACCGGCTGCACGAGGCTATTTATTCGCGTGGTGGCGTAAAGCCGACGAACGCCGCCATCGATGAACTCGGCAAGCTCCTCTTCCTCAAGGTCCACATTGAGAAGGCACCTGGCTACGTGCTAACGAGCGGCGCTGCGAAGGGCAAGCGCTTTGCCGACATCTATTGCGCCGACTACGTGCGCAAGCACAAGAAAGATGCGGTCATCCAGCTGAAAGACGCCTTTCGCGAGATTAATAACCTCCCCCAGTATATGGCGACCGACATCACAGGAACGGATCACACGATCTTTTCGTACGATGAGCCGCTCCGTCTCGAAAACTCGGACATCCTCGCCCTCGCCATCGAGGCTCTCGAACTGCGCGACCGCGAGGGCAAGCCGATCCGGCTATCGGTGCCAGATCGCGAACTCCTCGGCAATAGTGATAAGGCGCGCGAGATGCGGGCCCATCTCATCCACGAGGACCTGCTGGGCTGGGCCTTCGATGTATTCTTGCGTGGGAAGTACGCGAGCGACGAAGGACTTGCGACCTATTTGACTCCGAGTCAGGTTGTGGAGTGCATGGCGCGCATGGTCTTCCACGACATTCCGGACGCCGACTTGTGGGCACGGCGTGGGGACGACGGTCAGCGCGAGCGCTGGAAGCCTCAATCAGAAGACGAGGCGGCGCTGCCCGCCTTCCTCTGCGGCGATATTTGCTGCGGCACTGGGCGCTTTCCAATCGGCGCGCTCCGTGAAGTGAAGCGGCGCATTCTCGACGACCGGCACGTCGGTCATTCGGATGACGACAAGCTGCTGTGGTTGGCTCAGATGAAGCGGCACAGCTTCTTCGGTGCCGACCAGGCCGCGGGCTCGATCCAGAAGGCCCGAATCAACATGTTGCTCTACGGCGAAGATCATAGCCAATTGCTGAAGGTCGACGACTCGCTAACCGACCCGCACATTGACCGATTGATCGGGAAGTTCGATGTAATACTAACCAATCCGCCGTTCGGCGCAGGTAAGTACGACGATTCGCGGGGCTTGGCGCGCATGCGTGACGAGGCGCGTGGCCTCGAGCTTGGGTGGTCGTGGACACCCGGTAACCGGGCGAAGCGGAAGGCGCTTGCCAAGGCGGACCCCGCTTCGCTCTTCATCGACCGCAACCTGCAGCTCCTCAAGCCAGGCGGGCGGCTGCTGATTGTTGTCCCCGACGGAATCCTCTGCAACGCTAGCGACGCTTACGTTCGCGACTACATCATGGGTACGCGAGACGAGGAGACTGGAGAGTTCCTGGGCGGCAGAGCGATCGTGCGGGCCGTGGTCAGCCTTCCTACCGAGACTTTCTCAATCGCTGGGACGGGCGCCAAGACCAGCTTCCTCTATCTGCAAAAGAAGCGCCATCCCGCCGAAAAGCAGGGTCCCGTGTTCATGGCTGTCGCCGAACACGTTGGGTACGTGAAGAAAGGCAAATCCGAGGTTCCCGATCCAGCTGGGAATGACCTAGTGCCAATTTCTGCAGCGTTTTGCATGGAAAAAATGGGGGCGTGACCATGCCAATGTGGACAGACCACGTACCAGCGACCGATGTAGACAACCGGTTTCTGAGTGCCGAATATCATGCCCCGCACTACCGGACGCTCGAGCAAAAGTTGCACCAAGCTTCTCGCTGCGTGCCCCTCTCGTCCCTTGCGAAGGCGCTCTTTCAGGGATGGTCCCCTCGGGGCGGCGTGAAGGGCGAGTCAGGTGTTCCTGCGATCAAGACGAAAAACCTCTCGTCTTGTTCAGTTTCCTACGAAATGGACCGCGCCGAGGTCGCCGACGTCGACGTGCCACCGCGCGCCTGGGCGAAGCACGGCGATATATTCGTACTTCGCTGCGCTCATCACCCGCGATACATAGGAAAGGACATTGGGCGCTTTGACAGGAACCACCTTCAAAAGCCGTTTATTACGGAGAAGATCATCGTTGCTCGCGACGTGGCCGCGCGGGCGAATGACGGCTACGTCGCTGCGTTCCTCCAAACTGACTTCGGCTACCAACAGATCCAGCGCCGACTGGCTGGGCTGTCGGCCAATTACACGCCCGATGATTTCGGAAGCGTGCTTGTTCCACTTCCCGACCGGCGCGTCCAAGACTACATCGGCGCAAAGGTCGAGCTTGCTGAGCGCTGCCGCGCGGCTTCTTCGCAAAATTGGGCACTAGCTACCGATCTTCTGGGAAACGCGTTGGGCGTGCCGCTTGCGCCGGAGACGTTTGAGGTGACGTCTACCGGCAACGTGTCCGGCCCCGGCTACCAAGTCACCTCGATCCGTCCAGTCGTTACGCACGTTTCGCCGCACCGGCTGGAGGGGGCCATCGCGGCGCAGTTCTTCACGCCTCGGCGGGCGAAGGCGATTCTCGTCGTCGAACAGAGCGGTCTTCGCGCAAAGCGGTTGACGGAGCTCGCGGTCCGTTTCACCGAGCGCGTGCGTGCCGAAGAGGTGCGAAGCCGAGGTTTGGCTTACGTAGGGCTCGCCCAAATCGACTCTGAGACGGGCTTCGTGTCGCCTGCGGGGGACGAGCAACCCACCGGGTTATCCGCGAGCTTCGGCGCGCGGGACATCCTGTTCTCAAAACTGCGCCCCTATCTGAACAAGGTTGCGATCTGCCCCGAGTATCTGGAGCAGGCAGTGGGATCGACCGAGCTTGTGACCTATCGCGTCAAGCCTGGTGTCGATCCCTACTATGTCTTCTTTGTGCTGAAGTCCCCGCTGGTCGTGAACCAGGTTATCGACATCACGTCCGGGTCAACGCACCCGCGAGTCGACCCCAATCTCATCGACGAAGTTCACTTGCCGATGGCGGAGGCGTCGACTCAGAAGCGAATTGGGCGGTACGCGCGTGTCGCCCTGGAACTGATGCGGCGGGCAACGATGCTGGTCGAAGAGGCCAAGGCCGATGTGGAGGCGCTTATTGACGGTAGCCTCGAAGTGGATCTGATTCTCGCCGGCAAGCTCAACGCTCCGACTCCCAAGGACATCCCCGAACTCGCGGAGGACGACGCGTGAGCCTCCCGGGGTGTCCAAGCGACGCATCCGCTCTCTTCGAGCACCTCGCCCGCTGGGGAGAGGTTGCCGCTTACGAAGTTGCGCAGCTTGGCGTGCGGCCCTGGGTGCGGATCTTTGAGCACGCGGGTGTACTCGAAGCCGTTTGCGACGACTACGGGCACCAAATTTCCTGGCATCTGGCGTCGCCCTTCGTGCGCCTCGTCGAGTGTGACGTGCGCCAGGTTAGCCGCAGGCTGTGCTACGCGGTCCCAGAGTATCGCTCCTACCTCATGGGAATTTTGGTCGAGGGCTTAGTGGATGCGGCCCGCGCGGGCATGACCACCGAAATTGAGGAGTGGACACGAGCCAAGCTTGCGCCGCTGCTGCCAGAGTTGAACGCGTTCATCGACAAGCTGGAAAGTGGTAAGCGGCTGGTCGACCTCACCCCAGCCGAGCTCGAGCGCCAAATGGCCGATCTTCCCGAGCGCGCGCTGCCGTTCGCGGCTTGGGACAGCTTTGCGCTGGGGCAGTTGGCGGGTGCAAAGGCGCTATTCGAGTTCGCCCTTCGTCGCTTTGCTCCTTTGAGTGGACCGCTCCCCGGCGTCGAAGGGGCCGCCACCGTGCTGCGCATGTTACCGCTGAACCGAGAGGACGGTTTTCGGTTGGACGACGCGATGTTCCCCAACGCATGGAACACGCAACGCTTCAACATACTTAGCGGCGCGGCGGTGGTCGACGCTCGGGGGCGTCGATTGTTTGACGAGAATGAGCCTCTCACTGAGGCGCTGGCCGATCACCTCCGGGATGCCCTGGTGAAGCACCCGTTCTACGCAGCAGTGGTTCACCTGGCCATCTGCGCTTGGCGTTCTCCTGCGGCGACGATGCCCATGGTCGAACTCTACGTGCCCGCGGCGGGAACCCTGCAAGACGTGTCGGTCCTCATCGATTCACGCGGCGTCGGTCGAGTCGCGGATCTGCTCGGCGACCTCGTTCGCGCGCAGGGCTACGCACCCTTCGGCTTGGTCGACGAGCGGGTACCAGCCGAACTCATGGGCAACCTTCTACGGAACGTGCTGGAGCTGCGCATCCTGCGTCACCAGGACGAGTTGCTGGTGCTACATGAGGACTACCAGTCATCACTGATGGCGACACGCCTGCGCACGGTCTTCCGACCGGGCAAAGAATTGCAAAGGCGCATGGTCGAAGAGCTCGCGCTGCGGGCCTCTGCGGGAGGTGCCGCGTGAAGACCACGACGCAGCAAATCGAGGTGAGGAAAATCCATACGCTAAGATTGGCAGCTCGGAGACTGCTGTTGGGTGCCAGCACGCAGGACTCACTCTGGATCTCCATCGTCCACGTGATGCTCAAGAACCTCGAGCTACTTGGCGAGCACGAAGGTGAAGTCGGTCACCTTACCGATCTCTATCAATCCAAGATCAAGGCCCATCCGGGAGCTTCGCAGAACCGCGGCGAGAAGCCGTATCGCGTCCGGCTGTCGCAATTCCTGACCTCGCTTCGGGGAGGACAGACATGACGCTGGGACGCCTTCTTCACCAGATGCGTATCCAACGCCGGCTGACTCAGATGCAACTCGCTCGGCTGGTTGGCACCAATCAGACAGCGATTTCTCGCTGGGAAAACGATCTCGACCGGCCAACCCCACAACAATTGCAGAGGCTCGGACAAGTTCTCGAGCGGCCACTAGCTGAACGGGAGTACCTGGATGTACTCCTTCCTCTGCTGATCTCGCGCCTGCTGCAATTCGGAGAGGTCTCCGCGCAAAGACACCGTGCCGCCCCGTCCGACCTCGCAGTGGAAAGGTATGGCCGTCTTATAGCGACACCATTTCTGCTCGAAGCAGCGGAGTCAGTGCGCAACGTTGAGGATGTGATCGCGCGCTGGCTCGAGTTGGTCGTCAATGGCGCGGCCGAGGCTGGCAATTCCCAAAGCGCCTGGTCGCTCCGGGATGACATCGCGCGCGCAGTGGCGACCAACGAGATTCGAGCTGTCCACGGCACATCCCTTTTCCTCGACCACGGCTACCTGGACCACCCGCTTCCGGTCAGCACCGCCGTCGGAGCTCTGCAGCAGAATCTTGAATGTGCAGTCATGCGGCCCATAATGCCCCGGCCCTCGCCAAGTCCGAGGCTGACAAGACTTTCTGTCGGACGGTTTATTCCGGTTTTGAGGCAGCGGACCACATCAGATGAGCCGCTACGCTCTCCAGACCTGCTCGATGACCCGGTGCACTCTGCCGTGATGCTCCTGGCAACCGCTTCACGTTTTCCGTCATCGACCGTATCGGCAACGATCTTTGACATTGCAGGCGAATTGTCTCTGCATATCGAAGGAGGCGACGCTTCCTGGAGTGGTCCGTTGCACGACGGTGTTCGAGCAGCGCTTCGCGCAGTCGATTTCCTCTGCATAACCCCGCTTGGTCGAGAGGGGTGGGCATACACCGCTCGCGTTGCAGTTGATGAGCTCGTCGATGTTCACCTCCTTCGAATGAACGGGCCATGCGTTGAGGTCTGCGAGGATTTCTGGAGCAGGGTCGCTGCGAACCCGGGGCATAGGCTGAACCGCGGCGAAAAGCAGTCCAGGGCCAGAATCTCGGAACGGTTCTTTGCGATGCTTAACGGAGATGCCCATGCGTGAAATGAAAGTCGCTCTCCCCAAGCTCTTCCTGTGGAGCGAGGCGGCTCGGATTCAGGAGTACCCGGAAGCCGTTTCGCGCGCCGAGCCCGGCCGCGCCTACTCGCGGGCGGAGCTGGAGCGCGACGTTTTCGACATTACTGCCACCTTGGAATTCAAGGGAGGGGCCCCACGTGGCAAAGGAACCGACGGCGTAATCAATACCTATGGGCTGGAGCGCAGCGGCACTCGCTACCGCATCAACGGGATCAATCTCTTCGAGCGCGTTGACAAGAGGCTCCGCGTCACGACCGAGGGCGACCAGCTTGGGAAAGCCTTCCGCGACGCCGGGGCCGACATCAACTGGGCGCGCATCCTCGCGCGCCAACTCCTTCGGCGAGAACCTCGCACGCGCCTCCTTATCGGACTCTGCCTCGCAGGCTGGCAACTGGGTGTCGAGGCGACTGGTGGCATCCCCACAGGAGCCCTATCGCTGAGTTCCCCTCAGGGGCAGACTTTCGAGGTGGTGCAGCGCAACTGCGAAGGCTTCAACACGTTGCTGCAGGACAACGCGGAGCTCGCCCTAGGGCCACTTTGGCGCGCTGATCTGACGGCGCTTGGTGAGTCGGGGCCCGTAGCATGGGAGGGTGTCCAGGGAGGCACCCCGTCGACGAATGACCTGCCCACCGCTCTGAAGAAAGCTCTGGCCGTGTTCTTCCACATCCGCGCCTTCCATGGTGGACCCGCTGTCTGGGGCATGGACGCCCGTGGCCTCGCCGATGCATTGGCGATGGAAGACCTAGCCGAGCTTGGTTTCAATGGCGCTGCGTCAGCACGTCTTGGCGACGACGAGGCCCTGGCGCGGGCACTCCACGACTGCGCTGATTCACAGGGCTTTGTCATCGTGAGCCAGCTTGCCGAGCGGTTCGGACAGCTGCTCGACGTACCTGCGGAGGATCGAGCCGCGATCCTCGATAGCTACGTCCGCACCGCTATGTACCACGACCAGTTACGCATACTCGATCGTCACACGGGTCAACCGCGCATGGGCCGCGGCCTGTTCGGCGAGCTGGGCGCTAGGCGCGTTCGTCTCGAGTTCGCACCCGCCCACAAGAACACGCAAGTCCAGACCGCGGAGCAGACATCCGCGGATTCGTCCAGTGAGATGCAGGGAGAAGACAGATGACTGTTTCCAAGCCATGGGCCGCCAAGGGGGTCGCGCTCTATCCGCCTTCGTTTTCCATGGTGGGCCAGAACCAAGTGTTCAATGCCCTTCATCAGTTCCGGCGCTCCTTCTGGGATGGTGCTGCGAACGATATCGCGGGCTTCTTCGTCGCGTTCGGCGATTGGGGCCTCGGGAAGACACGGCTCGGCTACGAGCTCATCGCGGAGGCGACAGGGCGTGTCGACCGATGGCTGCTGAACAAGAACGAGTACATCATCCCGCCCTTCCACCAGTCGGACAAGAAGCCTCGCGTCCTAGAGCCCGCGCTTCGGGAAGGTGTCCTGCCGCTGTACATCCGCTACAGCACCATCTGCGACGACGCGCTCGACGCCGCCACATGGGTGGCTCGACTGTCGGTCGAGGCCTTGCGCCACACGCTGCACGCTGACCCGGCCGCGGGGGGGCCGCGGGACCTCTATGAAGATTTGAAGGCGGCAATGGTGGCCAAGGGCGTCAATCTGAAGGCCCTCTCCCTCCTTGATGACGACACGCGCTCGTTCGAGGATCGCCTCACCGATGCGAAGAAGGTCCTCCGGGACGCAGGGCTGAATCACCTCTGGATCATCGTCGACGAGGTCGAGACGCCGGGCGACCTGAAGCGTGGGCTGAGGGAGGACACCCAGACAAGGGTCGACGACGAATACCTGCTAATGGTCTCGGAGGTAATTAAACACGAGAATTGGCGGAACCTGCACCCGGATGTGAACTTTCTTCTGCTCTGCAGTGTGGGCATGCGCGACCAGATCCACATCGGTCCGAACCTGCGCCGCGCGAGCTCGGTCACGATCGAACCGAACCAGCTGACCGACGCGCAGAGCTACGTCGACCACATTAAGGACAGTTTGGCGGACCCGGACTCGGTCGAGTACCCGATGGGCACGCTCGAGGGGGCATTCCTCTCGGCCAACCGTAATTTCGGCTGGCTGAACGTGATTATGGCTTCCATCCATGAAACGCACGCACGACATCTCGAGCGTGGCGACGGCTCCAGCGCGTGGGAGCTTCTGAAGGATTTCGCCAAGACGGACGCTCGTGCGTCGCACATCTTCAATGATGGCGCCGTCTTGCCCCTTCTCGGCACGGTCACCGGGGTACCGAAGCAGGAGGTGGAGCGGCTGGTGTACGGGCAGCTTCCGGCTCCCGTCGGCGGGGTTGCGAAGTCGGCGCTGACAAAGACCATGGCTGACGCGTTGCTGGCCCACGAAGTCGCGGGGCGCGGACATGCCTTCGCCGAACTCTTCCAGGTACACATCGACGAGCGCGCGCTTGCGAATGAGCTCACTCGCCCCGAATTCGGATTCAAAGCGAAGGAGGGGAAGACGGACACGTATTTCACGCCGAACTGTGAAGTGTCGGTCGTCGGACTGCTGGAGGCGTTGCGCGCGTTCTCCGTTGCAGTCGGCGGAGTACCCGGCGCAGCCGGCGACTTCGTGGTGTACGCCGATCTTGAACAGTGGGGGGAGCAGCTCGCCGCGCTTTATCCGAGGGAGGGCATCGAGTTCGCGGCGGAGTCGCTGCACCGTATATTCTCGAGGCCGGAGTACCGGGTAGACGGCACTCGGTTTGTCGGAATGTCCTTCAGACTCTGGCGCGAATTCAACAAGCTGTTGGTGTCGGCGGCCGAGAGCGTACGCTTCTTCAAGGACGGTAGGCACGAGGCGTCCCTCGACCAGTACGTCCGGGGAGTCAGCCCGACGAAGGCAAAGCGCGGAACAGCGATCTGCCTCGGACTGGCCAAGCTCCTCGACGACCACCTGGACGACGCAGGCACCAAGCAAGTCGCAGGCCTCAAAGACGTTCCGCACATGGCGTTCACTTCCATGTTCGGGTCGCCGTCTCTCGATGGGCTCCGAGTGACCCCAGATGGGCGCTGCACGATCGTCTACTGCCTCGACATCCAGGAAACACTGGACAAGCTTCGCGCGTATATCGGCCTCGAGCACGTGCACCCGATCGTCGTCTTGTTTCCAGCGACTGCCGAGGTCGCTTCGTTCGAGCAACAGCTCGACGCCTCACCTGTGCTTCGTCGATGCGTCCTGACCCGGCGCATGGTGTCGCAGGAGGAGGAGTTCCTTCTGAACTACTCAGGCCGCGGGTCGGCATACAATCCACACGAGGCTCGCCTAAGCAAGGTCGCCAAGGGCCTTGAGGGATCGTACCGCGACGAATGGCAGGGAAAAACCCGAGATTGGGCCAACGGTCTGCGCAAGATGGGCTACTTGCTCGCGCCCATCTGGAGCCGCAAGGCGGTGAACAACACGGCCGATTTCGCGAAGGGCTACCGCTACATGCTGGCGAAGGACTGCTCGCTCGATGCGGCGATCGACACGGCCGGCGGTCCGCTCAACAATGTCGAGTTCGAGAGCTGCCGGCAGGCAGCGAAGAAGAACATCGATGCCCCGGCCACGTGGAAGTATGGTGACCTGCTCGGTGTGTTGACGACGGACGGCAGCCTGCGGCCGAAGGTGCCGCGGTGCTTCTTCGCGCTCCTCCAGGAACTCAGGACACAGTCGGCAGTGAGCAAGCTTGCGAATACCTTCTTCTTCGCCGTGCCGGACACCGAGATGAAGGCCCCGCAGCAGCTCGAGCAGATCCTCGAGGTCCTCATCGGCGTCGGTCTCGTGCGCAAGAGGAACGACCTCTACAAGGCCGTCGACAAGACGATGCTCGAGAGTCCCCGGCAATCTGCATCGACCTGGCTCGAGGGCGAGTGCAAGGACTCGATCAAGAAGCTCACTGAACTATTCCCAACGCAGGCGGGTATCCTGCTGAACAACAGCTACCCAGCTGCCAAGCAGCAGCTCTTGACGGCGGAGAAGCATATTCAGCAGGTGAGCTCGGATCACCTGACAGCCGACATCGAAGGACTCACTGAGGAATCGCTGAAGACGGTCGTCGCGCAGGCCCTCGAGATCGAGCAGCACATCCTTGGCGTGTGTCCCCTGGGAATTGGGGGGGCGACGCTCGACTTCGACTGCTCGCCAGCGCGGATTCTGTCGTACGAGAACCGCTACACTGATATGTCGCTGTGGGATCGCGTGGCCTTCCTCGCGTGGCTGAAGAAGAAGTTCCTCGAGGCCCGGGACGAGATGATCGAGGAGATCGACCATCTGCTGACCGAAGCGGCCACCCTAGATAAAGCAGAGGGGCACCCATTCCCGGTGGCCCCTGTTACTCTCCCGCTCAAGGCCATCAAGTCCGAACTGGAGAACGCCGTTAAGGGACCGGCCGCGGCGGGCTCGCAGACGCGGATGGCGACCATCCCCGTCGCCTCGTACACGCTTATGATCGACCAATACCTGGTCAACTCGCAGTACGAGCAAGCCTGGAAGCGCATGGACGCGCTGAAGGATCTCATCAGCAAAGAGCGCCCGAGTAGTTTCTTTGGAAGCTTTAAGAGGCTCCACGAGCAGTGGGCAAAGGCGGTCAAGGACTTCAAGTCGGCTGCATCCGCCTGGCAGTTGCTCGCGGATTTCGCAGCCGATGCCCCGGCGTCGGTTCAGCCATCACTGAGCCCCCTCAAGCTCGAAGTCCACAAGTTCCGAGGTCTCGTTGAGGGCGGATTGGAGCAGCAGATCCAGTCGCAGATTGATCAGGTGCCGGAGACTGAGCTGATGAAGTGCTTGGAGACCGAAGTAGTCGCCACTGCGCACGCGGTTCAAGGGCTACCGCAGCGGGTCACTGCGAAGTTCGACGAATTGAAGTTGGGGCTGCGGGAGGTCATCCGTCAGCGGGAGCTGCGAGCACTCAATCGCGTCCTCAAGTCAAACGGGAAGCCGGACAAGTCTGATCCGACGCCGGCTGCGACCTTCGGTGCGACGAAAACTTTGTACGAAGCGTTCAACGGGCAGGTTTCCCAGGAGGGGGCGAGCTACTTCGAAAACGCCGGCAAGATCGTGCACTTTAGCCTGTGGGTCGACATCTCCAGCGAGCTCGAAGCCGGGACGTATGATGAGGGCCAGCATCCGGACCACGCCGTTGCGATCGGGGAGCTCAAGGAGTTAAAACTGATCCGATCGAAGCTGGAGCTCCGATGAAGGCGCGCGTACTCGACGTTCAGGCCGATCTCTTCGAGGTCGGGGTCGTCTCGCAGACCACTGAGGTGCGCCTGGTCTCCATCGATCAACTCCTTGCGGCCCCATCGGGCGACCCGGTGTTGATCGTCGGCAGTCTTCTTGCGGCCGATCAGTTGGGTGATATGCGTAGGCTAGCATCGGTGCTTGGGCGTGCCCAAACGACTGTCATCGTCGTACCACCGTTCTCCGATCAGAACCTCGGGTGCTACTTCGAGACACCGGTACAGCTCCGTGCGCAGCGCCGTGCCGCAGAGTCTGCGGCTTACGTCACGGATGGTGCAACTTCAGCGGCGCTGGGCGACGAGATAATGGTTCGGTCGGACCACTTCTTCGACACCACCCTCGGAGCGGGAGTCATCGCCGTAGACGCCCAAGGCAAGCCGGTGCTGATTCGGTATCGGGCAACGAACACTGCGGGACCGGTGTTTTTCTCGACGCTCCAACTGCTTACGTACACCGCCCTCACAGACGAAGGACAGCGCCAAGGTCTGCTGACTCACATTCTGTCGCGGGAGCCAGTCGGTGCGTCCATGGCGACGGCGCTGTCTCCGGGAGCCTCCAACCCACCGACGGCCAACACGGCCAGCGAGAGCATGCTAGTACCCGTCGCACTGCTTCTCGCTGCTGGCGGCCCCCAGTCCGAGGACCAGCTTCGAACGCGCGCGCAGGCGCTCCTTGGTGTGGACCTTAGTGGCGACGACGTTCGTCATGCAGTCGAGGAATTGGACCGCCACGGGCTCGTGGCCTCGGAAGGGGCTGGGGCAGGTGCTCGCGCCGCTCTCAATCACTTTCTCGAGCAACGCGGCATGCATCCGTACCTGCGCGAGCTGGCGACTCTGCTCGCCGCAGAGGAGACGACTACATGAAGAGCATTGAGCTGGCCCGCGCCCTTGCCGCGGCGATGAGTCTCCGCCTTCCCGGCACGGTCGGGAAGATTGCGAACAAGATGAGGTATATAGATTCGAAGGCATCGCTGTTCGTCCGCGGCGGTATTATCCGCAGCATTGAGTCACGTCGGTTCGACCGCGTCTATGCCGTCGGGGTCTCGTCGAAGAGCCGCAGCATGTCCGCCTTGGGCGGCATTCTTTATGGCGCAGCCGCACTTCGACACGACGTCGTTGTTGCGGGAAACCAGGTCACGGAGGGCTTCCAGGACAGTCGAGTCGACATCAACGACATGAACTTTCTCGACGCGTCTGAACGGCTTGCATGGAAGGAATACATCCTCGTCTACCGACTCCTCACTGACCTGTTGGACTCTGACACGCGCCCTGATGTCATCTTCACGGATATCCCCCTTCTCGTACCCCGAGCAGAGCAGAGCCTGAGTCTTGCTGAACCCGACGTTGAAGAAGAGTGGCGAGAGCTCATCGACGTCATGGAGGCGTTCTGGCAACGTTTCCTCCCCTCGATCTACCCTAATGATCCGAGCGGGCCGTTCCTGGTATCGCTGCAGGCGCGCCGAGACCTCAACGCCGCCGTATTGAACGCGCTCCGCGAGAAGGGCGGTGCCGGTTCGCCGGAGGGTATAAGCCCCGAGGCGTTGGACCTAATTCAGAGCGAGTGGACTCAGTTGCGCCGGGTTGGTGTCATCCGTTTTCTGCGCGGTGCGCTGCGCGCTGGGCACCGGACAGCCGCCTACTACTATGAAGCGCTCGGTCGCCAGATGAAGCGTTTTGAGCCGAGGACGGTGGCGGATCACGGATTAATCGGATTCCACATCCAGGTCGGACTTCGGACGCCGATCTGGAAGATCGAGACTGTTGGTGCACCGGGGCAGTGGGACTCCGAAGCGCTTGATAAGCTGGCCAGCATCACCGCCTTCCTGACGCTGAACGACAACCCGCAGATGAAGCCGTTGCCACTTTGGTACGCCGAGAAACTCGTGAAGATGCCTCGCGAGGTACTGTCCAACTACCTTCGTTCGACCCTGGGCATGCTCAAGGATCGTGCCGTCGATCGAGCCTGGCTCGAGGGCGTCGACACCATGGATGAGGAGTGAGCATGCTCAGAGACGACGACAACTACATTGGCAAATTGGTTGGCAACACGGGGGAGCCTGACAAACTCACGGTCGCGCTTCGCACCAGCTTCTCCGCGCGGCGTGGCGAGTTCGTCCGCGTGGCTCACCAAGAACGCGAGTCGGAATCAATGTTGGACGTGCTGGGGCGCATCGTGGGCCTCTCGCGCTCCAACATCCTGTTCAGTCCCGCGCTCGGTGAGGGGATCAGCGAAGTGGAGCTTCTCCCGCAATCGAGGGTCTCGGGCGAGACGGTCTATGCCACCCTCGAGCTGGTTGGTTACAAAGATCCATTTACTGGCGAGATCCGGATTCCGAGACGCCCCCTGACCCCCGGAACGAAGGTGTACGGTGTCGACTACGCGTTCCTCACAAGCTTTTATGAATTTTCGGAGGACACGAGCATCCATCTCGGGAACTTGGTCGGGTACGAAAAGGGCGAGAACATCGTCCCCGTCTTCCTCGACGCGAACACGCTCGTGACTGAGCATTTGGCCGTGCTCGCGATGACGGGTTCGGGAAAGAGCTACACGGTCGGGCGGGTGATCGAGCGGCTCGTGTCTCAGCTCAACGCCTCAGTTGTCGTGTTCGATCCCCACGGCGAGTACGGTAAGGCGCTCCGAGGCGGAAAACTCAACTTTAACGACCGACTCGACAAGGTGGAGGATCCGCGAGACCGGCAGAAGCTCGCCGAAATTCAGGACGTCCTTCAACAGCTGCAGTCCCGCGGAGGCGGGATTAAGGTATACACGCCGCAGCTTCGCAGCTTCGATGAAAAGTATGCCGGCAAGAACAAGCGACTCGCGCTCCAACTGGACCACTTTGACGTGGACGAGTTCTCGGGTGTGCTTCCGGGGCTGACCGAGCCTCAGCAACGCGTGCTCGATGTCGCACTCCGATATTGGAAAGAGAACATTGATGAACCCCGCGACATCCAGGAACTCTTCGCGGTGCTCGACGATCTCGACCGTTTGAAGGAATGGGTTAGCGAAGCCGGCAGCCAAGGCGAGGCGAACGCGCTTAAGGGTGGAAGTGCGAACATCGCGGCCGTACGTTTGAGACGGATGATCAATGAGGCGCAGAGCTTCTACTCGCGGGCTGTTGGAGAACCCTTTGATGTGTACGAGATGGTCGGGGACGACAGCGTGGACGCTGGTCGTCTTTGTATCGTCGACCTCCAGGGGCTCTCGAACACGGCGCGGCAGGTCATCGTCGCGCTGATCTCGAGCGAGCTCATGAAGGCGGCGGCTGACAAAGAGCGACCGACGCGTCCCGTGTTCATCGTCTACGAGGAGGGGCACAACTTCGCGCCCGCCGGCGAGCCCGCAATCTCAAAGAACATCATCAAGCGCATCGCTGCCGAGGGCCGGAAGTTCGGCGTGGGGTTCGCGATCGTTAGCCAGCGCCCTAGCAAGCTCGACTCCGACGTCACGAGTCAGTGCAACACCATCGTTGCCATGCGCATCAAGAATCCAGACGATCAGAGATTCATCCAGAAAACTTCCGACTACTTTTCCGCCGCGGACTTGGCTGAGCTCCCGACGCTGTCGACTGGCGAGGCCTTGATCTGTGGGCGGGCGATCATCGCACCGCTCGTTGTGAAGGTGGGTACCAAGGCACTGATCCACGGTGGTGAATCACCGCGCGTATGTGAACGCTGGGGGAGGTCCGGCGGATGAGCGTCAGCCCGCGGGTTTCCTTGGCCGACCAAGTGTTCGCTGGGCTTACTAATCGCAACCTGATGGGGCGGCACTTTCCGATGCTGCTGGCGACGGGAATTCCCGACATTGGTCCCACAGTGCATTCACACTTCCTGACATTCCTGGTCGGCGTCGGGCAGTCACTCGACTACTCGGCCGTTGCGGAATGTCCGATTTGGTGGGCTCGAGACCACAACCTGGGCGATATCCGTGCAGATTCAGTTTGGTTCGAGAAGGTGGGCGGCAACGCGTCGCTCGCCTTCGAGTTCGAGCGGTTTGAGCGTGGCGATGAGAGCAAACTTCGCAGCAAGGTCGAGAACCTCGCCATCGCCTCCACGTCGACGCCGAGCTTGAAACTTTGCGTGCTCGCGTACTGGGTGCGCAGCGGCTCCGCGCCGCGAAGCATGGACGCCATCGTTGCAACCTATCGCGATGGCTTTCGCCGCAGGGGCAAGGAGGTTCCGCCTGCGCATACCCCGCTAATGATCGTAAAGTGCGTGCTGCGTCCTGCAGCGGATTCAGAACGTCTCGTGTTCGGCGAGTACTTGCGTGACGAGCGCAACGAACGGCTCGCCTTGGGGAGAGCGTAGTTATGTCCCTGATCCTGTTTCGCGGTAAGCCTGGCGAGGAGTTGGGCGATCGGTTTCGCTTGCTCGCCGAGCTCGGCAAAGGAAGCTTCGGCGAAGTGTGGCAGGCGCGGAGACTGAAGGATGGTGCCACGGTTGCGATCAAGATTCCGAAGGATCAGGAGAAGGGCGAGGAGGTACTTCGCAAAGAGTCTGAAATCGTCAAAGACATCCAACATCCGAACATCGTCCGCGTCCACGGCTTCCACAAAATCGGCGAGCTCTTCGTGATCGAGATGGAGTTCGTCGATGGGTACGACCTAGCAAAGGTCTTGGACAGCGTAAGCACGCGGGCTCCGTTGACGTTTGAACAGATGCTTGAGTGGACCCTTCAAATCCTCGACGGACTCGCTGCGGTTCACGCAGCGAACGTCTCACACAACGACCTGAAGCCCCAGAACATCCTGGTCGACAAGGCATCGGGGGCGGCAAAGATCACAGACTTTGGCTCGAGTCGTCGACTCGAAGATGTGTGGGTCTGGACCCAGCGTCATGGCACCGAAGCGTACATGGCGCCGGAGGTGGCGCTCGAAGGAAGGCGTGCCCGCGACGTTAGCGACATCTACTCGATTGGTGTCCTGCTCTACGAAATGGCCACTGGGCGACTGCCCTACTCGAGCCCGCACCAGTTGCTGACGGGCGTCCAGATCGCCAAGCCCCGCGAGATTAACCGCGACGTGCCGGCGGACCTCGAAGAGCTGATTCTCCGCGCCATGTCGCCGCGCCCAGAGGGCAGGTTCCCCAACTGCCGATCGATGCGTGCGGCGGTACTAGGGTGTCTCGAGAGGCTCCAGGCGGAGGCCAATATCGCAGCCATGCCCGCTCGTTCGGAACCGAGCCAGCTCGGGTTCCGGCCCCCGCCGTCAAGTCCTCTTCATTATCTCGAATTGGCCAAACAGCGCCTTGCGGAGAGTGATGCGCAGGGTGCCCTTGAGGCGGCCGAGGCTGCGGTAGACCGAAGTAATGGGCATCCGCAGTACCTCCGCATGCTAGGTGGCATTTGCGTGCGACTCGGCTACCATCGAAGGGCTGCCGAGGTCTACGAGCAACTACTCGCGGCATTCGATCGAGGGTATTCGATTGACGCGCATCAGCGTCGTGAGGTGTTCGAGCGTCTCGGTCAGCTTTACATCTATCTGCAGCGCTACGGCGAGGCGGTGGGGATCTACGAGCGCCTCGTGCACGCGGTCGACAGACCGTACTCCAGGTTCCGGCTGGCAGTCGCCGCCGGACTCGACGGTGACTACAGTCGTGCCATCGAACTATTGGAGAGTGTCCGTGCGGAGCGGCCCGACGCCGTGGTGGTCTACTCCAAGCTTGGTTGGGCACATGCCCTCAACGGGAGCGATCGGCTTGCGCTTAGCTTCTACAACCAGGCTCTCACGCTTGATGCCTTCGACCTCTTCAGCCTCTTCGAGCTCGGGAAGTACTACTACATGGTCGGTGACCGACGGCGCGCGAGGGAGTACTTCGAGCGGGTGATGGACGCCGACGTGCAGGGCTCGTACGCCGGTCGCGTCCGCGAGTTCACGAACCCGACCGCGTGAGTCTCATTCAAGGCACCCGCTGGATCTCACAGATCAAGGTCTTGATTTCGAGGCCATGCTGGCTCGCTTCATGATGGCAGTGTAGTCTGCTGCAATTGATTGCAGGGCGGCTACGGATACGTCGGTACAAAACATGCAGGTGGAACGATTCGTTCCTGCCGACGGTTTGGTCGGGATGCGTGTGCCGGTGCGTGGCATCAACACATGGAGATCACCAACTCAGGGCCCTACTCACGGGCTCCGTTGACCTGCCCCCTGCAAACAGCGCCAGCCGGAGTCTAGTAAAGTTCGTTTTCGGAGAAGAAGACGAACATGAAGAAGCGCTTTACGGAACAGCAAATCATCGGGTTTCTAAAGGAAGCCGAGGCTGGTATGCCGGTCAAGGAACTGTGCAGGAAGCACGGGTTCAGTGATGCGTCGTTCTACACCTGGCGTGCGAAGTTTGGCGGCATGGAAGTCTCGGAAGCCCGCCGGCTCAAGGACCTCGAGGTGGAGAATGCCCGGCTGAAGAAACTGCTGGCCGAAGCAATGCTCGATATGGAAGCGTTGAAGGTCGTGGTCAAGGGAAAGTCCTGAGCCCGCAAGCCAAACGCGAAGCAGTGTCGGCGATTCGGGAGAGGGTCAACATCTCTGAGCGCCGCGCCTGCCGGCTTGTCGGGCTTTCTCGCAGCGTGCTGCATTATGACGCGAAGCCGGACCACGAGAATGAGGTGCCAGCGGCGCGTCTGGTGGAGTTGGCGCACGAACGTCGTCGATTCGGCTACCGGCGATTGCATGCCCTGGTGGAGCGCGAAGGCACGCACGCCAATCACAAGCGTATCTATCGTCTGTACCGTGAGGCAGGGCTGGCTGTGCGGCGCCGTCGCAAGCGCCACGGCGTAATGATTGAGCGCGAGCAACTGGCATTGCCGGGCGCTCCCAACGAGGTGTGGTCAATCGATTTCGTGATGGATGCGCTTTCCAACGGCCGGCGCGTGAAGTGCCTGACCGTCGTCGACGACTTCACGAAAGAGGCTGTCGACATCGTCGTCGACCATGGCATCTCAGGCTTGTATGTCGCTCGGGCATTGGACCGCGCAGCTCGCTTCCGTGGCTATCCCAAGGCGGTGCGAACAGACCAGGGACCCGAATTTACGAGCCGCGCGCTTGATCAGTGGGCGTATGCGAACGGCGTCACTCTGAAGTTGATTCAGGCGGGCAAGCCAACGCAGAATGCGTACATTGAATCGTTCAACGGCAAGTTCCGCGACGAATGCCTTAACGAGCACTGGTGCACGACGCTCGCCCACGCTCGGGCCGTCATCGCGGCATGGCGTCAGGACTACAACGAGCAAAGGCCGCACAGTTCATTAAGCTACCTTTCGCCATCAGAGTTTGCGGCGAAACATCGGGCAACCGCGGATGCTCCTGCCGCTTTCCAGGAGCTGGTTTAAAGGGGCTTTGCTAGAAGCCCATTGGCCCTATTGAAGGGGGCAGGTCACTGCAGCAGTGCAGCGAGCTTGTCCGCGTGACGGTGCACGTCGCCGATGATGTTGTAGCGCCAGACATCGCGTCCGCAATTGCTTCAACACGACGCGCGATTGCAATTGATTGCAACCGCCAGTACGGCTTTCCTTGCGGCAGGGCGTTCCGCTCACAGCACGCTCGCCGCGTTCTGGTCGAACAGGCTGGCATCGCGGATGTACCGCGCGAGCATCTCGAGCGAGCGGTGCCCGGTCTGTTGCTGGATCTTGTAAGGCGTGATGCCGGCCCGCGCGGCACTGGTGACGAGGCCTGCTCGCAGGCTGTGTGCGGACAAGGCGGACGGATCGAGTCCTGCGGCCCGGGCGCGCGCCTTGACGATGAGCGTGACCGACTGGGCGGTCAGGCGGTCGCCGCGTAGTACGCCACGCTTGTCGATTCTGCGAAACACCGCGCCCTCATGCAGGTGGGCGTGCTCGATCCATTTGGCTGCGGCCGTCACAGGACAGGCACCGGGTCGCCCGAATGGCACGCCGATTTTTCGACCCACTCCCGCTTGATCGGTCTTGCTTCGGCGTAGCGTCAGCACCATGCCTTGCGCGACAAAGGCGAGGTCGCGCACGTCCAGTGCCACCAGTTCCGACCGGCGCAGCGCGGCCGCAAAGCCGGTGAGGAGCAGCGCGCGATCCCGCTGGCTCTTGAGGTCGGCGCCGACGGGGAGCAGCGTGAGCAGCTCGTCTGTCAGCAGCGGCGCGGCCTGTCGCTGGGGGCCGCCATGTTGGCGCCGGATACCATGCAGCACGGTGCGGACCAGGTCGCTCCGGGCGGGATCGGCGAATCTCTGGCTCAGATGGGCCCGGCTGATGCCGGCGAGCCTGCGGGCGATCGTATGCGGGGAGAGGGTCGGTGCGCGGTCCACGAGGTACGCGGCGAGGACCGTTGGCGTGCAGGGGATGGTGCCGCCCCAGTGGAGGAAATCCGTGAGGTCGCCCCTGTACGCTCTTCGGGTATTGTCGGAGATGGCAGCGGCGACATAGGAGCCAACGGTGCCCGGCAGAGTGTCGGCGGGCCATTCTTTGCCCAGAGCCGCGGGTGCTGCAGGATACCGGCCGCATGGCAGGAGTTCAGCGAGTTCCACGTGAGGGTCCCTTTTCTGCGCGGCGGTACAGGATATGGGTCACGACATTCAGCAGGATCTCTCGCGGCACGCCTTGCGGGTACGACGCGCACGTTAGGGTATCCGCATGCCAGTGGGCACATGACAGGCACTTCGGGATCACCGTCTCGTACTGGACGTCGTCCCAGCGGCTGGTCGATTCAACCTCGATGCGGTGCTCCATTCTCTCGCTCCTTTCATGGTTGGGCTGGCGGGGTGGGCCGGCGGCCTGGCGTTCTGGGACGTGACTGGCGTTGTACTGGCGCCCTGGTTAGGTAGCGATAAGTGGGTGTTATCGCTAGTAAAACGCGAGCGATGAGCCGGGTCATGCCAGCGCCTGCGCCCGCAGCGCGTTCAGCGCTTCCCTCGCGTCGAGCAACAACGCGATCAGCTCGGCGGCGGCGTCCGGTCGCAGGCCGGCGCTGGCAAAGAACGCCTGCTCGAATCGTCGACGCAATGCCTCGCGGCCGTCGAACATCAGCTCGCGGTCGAGCCGGGCGCCTTCGCTGACGAACGCGGCGCAGCCGAGGACGGCGACCGGATCGGTGCCGGGGTGGTCGCGGAAGAAGCGGCGCAACGCGGCTGACTCGGCGAGCAGCACGGCAAAGCAGCGCTTGCCCACCCGCGTATGTCGGTCCAGCGCCGCATACAGGATGCCGTGCCGCCCCTCGAAGCCGGTCGCGATCGCGCGAAGCACCGGGCGCTGTGCGCGCACGAGCTCGGCAATGACGGGCACGGGGATATTCAACGAGTCGGTCACGCCGTTGCCGCAGATGTACAACGCGTGCTCATTTGGGGAGAGCTGCATCCGATCGCAGACCGCCCCCATCAGGTCGCGACGCGTTCCGGCGACCGTGTGCCAGGCGCCGCCACAGAAACGACGGTACCCGCAAATCTGCCGCAAGCAGGCCACGCGATGGACCACGTCGGCGGTGGGCGCCGCGATGGCCTCAAGCAACTGTGCGTCGTCAAGCACCGATACCTGTTGCTCGAGTCTCGACAGCTCGGGCGAGAACTCGAGCGCCGCGATGGCGTCGCAGAGCGCCCGGCTCTTGGGGGCATCGCAGAGCCGGCGGACGAGGTAGCCGGCGACGCATGCACTGCCAAGTCGTCGGTGGAGCGCTGTGCGGCGGAACAGCCGCAGCACCTCGAGGCACCGCTCAAAGCTTCCGGGGCCTACATCCTCATAGGCGACCACGGGAAGCCGCCGCCAAAGATACGGTTCGTCGACCTGAAGCAACTTCGCCATCGTTGCCAGCGCCACCTCCGTCAGGCCCAGGCGGATCGCCTTCTGCAGGTTGGACGCGAGCATCCACCGGTCGCTGATCTCCGGCGGGCGAAGGGCGCCGACGTCGAATGGCGTTGATGCCATTTGTTCGAGGATGGCAGACCATGCGGGATGCGAGGATGGCACGCGGTTCATGGCGCTGGGCAAGGGATAAAACCTGTTTGGATATAAATAAATCGTAGTCCTAATGTCTTCAATGTAAAGCTTTGCGCAGGCGCATCTGCCGTATCGGCGGCCATCAATGCAATGGAGGATGCAAGTGCTGATCGGTGCATCATGGCTCCTCGACGCCGCGTGCGCCGACAAGGAACGTCTTCAGCCACGGCGGCAGCATGAAACCCGACGCATGTGCTACATGTAAAACCGTTTGCGGGCTCTTGGATTATTTTTGCGGTGGTGGCCAATTGGGTGGCCGGGCGGACGTCAATGTAGAATCGTCTACATCATTTCGAGGGATCATGCGCGGTCCCCCATCGGCCCAATTGACGAAGTGTCTGTCGACTTCTCGAAGTGCCCGAACGGTTTGTCGTGGCGTGGCCTGGTTGTGATGTTCGCCGGTCGTGCGTGCGGATTCTTCGTCATGGTTGCTTGGGTGCTACGAGAGCCGTAAGCGTCGGACACGGTAGACGACATCCCTCGGACGTCCGTGACGATCACGCGACCGTGCGGATCGAGTGGCTCGATGTCAATCGTGCCTCGTTCGATTGATTGCTGCGACATGGCGGTGCACCGAACGGGGCTCGGCGAAGCGACTGGCAGGCTCGCGAAGAACCTGGCAGCCGGGTGATAGTCGGGCTCGGGAAACCCGACCTGCAGGAGAGCCATATTCGTCGCGTCATCCGTCCCATCCAGTCATTTACGAGTGGGGCGCGGATATCGCGTGAGCTGGAGCGCCAAGGCAGCTCACATGGCCGCTAGTGAGAGGATTGCGATCAATGCGCCGAGGCAATCTATGAACAAGAATGCTTACCTGCACGACATAATCGTCGCTGCATTTGTGCGCTACGTGGCTCGGATGCTGACGGGGGAACTTGTCGTCGACGGGATTGGGCCGGGCGTCGAGGCCACGTTTGGGGCTGTACCGGACAAGACGCTCGAGCAGCACTTCCGGGGATATTCGTGGCGGAAGCAGAACCTTGTGACGACTACGCGGGAGCTGCGTCCGCTTCGCCGCGCCTTACGCGATGCGCTTCGACGCCCCGAGACCCTGACGGCGGACATGCTGCGTGCTCGCTTGACCCCGATCGTGCGTTGGGGCATGGGTAACGTGAGTGCGTACGACAAGTGGGCTCGTGACCAAGGCGAACAGCTCACCGCGCTGTTTCTCGATGGAGTCGCCGCCCTGAATTCAGACTCTCCGGATCTCGCTGCCTTCGAGGGGGCCAAGATGAACTCCGGGTTCACGAAGTTTTTCAGTCAAGCCGCCGACTACAGCATCATGCTCGATGGCCGGGTCGGCGCAGCCCTGTGTTTGCTCGTGCGGCAGTTTCTGAATCGCCATCCGGAGCTCGCCGTGAATGGTGTACCGGAAGTTCTCGCGTTTCGGTGGGGCGAGCAACGGCCGTGGCCTGGCCGGCCTCCGGTCCTGCGGGATCCCTCTGGCGATGGGTTGGAATTCGGCCGGCTCTCACGTGCGGGAAGTCGCCGCTGGGCGGAACTGAATATTCGGGCAAATTGGATCATTCGGGCCGCGCGTGATCAGGCCGAGGCGAGATGGTGCCGCGGTCGCTATGGCCTGCGGCACATCGAGGCAGCGCTTTTCATGCTGGGTTACCAAATCGATTCGCCCACAATGAACCGTGGCAACCGTTTGGTGCCCTCGACCCGTGTGGCTATCGTACCAACGCACGGAAACCGGCGAGCCATCCGCGTACACATCAGTTTCGAGGATGCGCATGCCGCTCTGTCGCGGCAACCTGACGCGACGGTCGCGCTTCGCACGCGGCGGGGCACGCCATTTAGCGCAACAGCCAGGATCCGACGCGACGGTGGCCCGGTGATCGTGTTCAGCCACGGCAATCTCGTGCTCCCCGCAGACTGGGGTTATACCTCCAACTCATACGGGAAGGCGGGACAACGCATCGGGCAGTACGTCGAGCCGCTTGACGCGTGGGCCACTTCGCTGATGTCGCGGTAATCGCGACCGCGGATCGGTTGCCCTGCCGGTTTCGCGTCATGTGGTGCGTTCAGACCGACGGCGCGTAGAAGTAGATCGGCGTCAGCGGGAGCATCACCTTGTCGTCCTCGGCGAGTTGCGGGTAAAACTGCTGCCACAACGCGATGAGCCGATCCAAATCGATCAACTCGACGTGCGCGTGTGAGCTGCGGGCCGTGGCTTTGGCGTCGGGCGTGAACCCACCCGAAGCCACGAAGATGCCGACATCGCCGTCCTTCTGGAGCAGTCCCATCAACTCGCGGATTTCCTGGACTCTCGCCGCCGTGTCGATCTTGTGCTTGACCTGTACCTTGATTCGCGGGGAGACCGTGCCGAGCGGATCTCGATACGCAATGATGTCGACGCCGCCATCTTTGCCGGCGGGGGCTACGAACGGCGTAAAGTAGCCCATCCCGCGCAACAGGGCTGCGATCAGGTCCTGGAACTCGTAGGGATTTTTCAGCGAAATCTGCTTCTTCAATCCCTCGGCCGCGAGCTGCTCCATTTCGTGAATGGTCGCTTCCTGCGCCTGTTCGACGACCTCAGCTATTTCGTCGCCGTTCCTTGGCTCGGTGGTCGGTTGATTCTTCTCACGCCACACGCGATAGGCCTCCACGGCTGCGTTCAAGAGGCCCACCTCACCGAGCGTGAGCGCTTGCTCACCTTCGTTCGTCAAGTACCAGACGCCCTTCTTCTTGAGAAGAAAGCCCGCCTTGATGCAGTCGATGCTGAAAAAATGCAGGATCGATTGCCATCGAACGTAACCCGTTTTCTCGTAGGTTTGGGTGGCCCAGTCGTCGAGCAATACGCGTCTTTCGATTTCCGCGATGACGTCCCGACCGGCGAGTTCACCGCCACGCTCCTGCAAGATTTGAAAGGCGGAAGAGGACTTTGGCAGCGAGTTCGCGGGAGCGAGAGAGCTTGGTTGCCATGTTCGTTCGTCTCCGAGGGCCGACAGAGCATTATTGCAATTCGCAAGGCCCAGTCAACACAGGTAGTCGGTCTCGGACGGAAGCAGGCAGACGAGTCTCGTTGATCGACCGCGTTGACATGCTGCACCCGAGCGGCGATTCGTTGCAAGTGTCGAATGGGCGGTGTACCACGAATTCGAATCGACGCCGGACGATGGGCCCCGGCGTCCCGTGCAATTAATTGCAATCGTTTCTGAGGCCGAGTGACGCGACATGGAGCACGGCGATAAAGACGATTTAATGCGATGTAAATCCCCGCGGGGTTGCGCGGTTCCTGCCCGCCTACAGCCGAAATTCCGCCAAGATGTACTCCACGCCGTCGCACATCCACATGGATCGCGCCACAGGTTAAAAAGCGGTTCGACCATTGCAAGGTTGCGCTATATTGATCAACGTCACTTTGTTCTTCTCTTTTAAGCTCGTCGCGCGTGCCCATCATGGAAGCCGAAGCTAGAAATCGCCTCCTTAACGACATTGCCCAATCACTTCAAGACGGACGGCCAGTGGAGCCCATCTCCGTTCGCGAACTCATCGGGTGGTTCGACGCCCTTCGAAGAGGGGCAAACGTGAATCGGTCGGTTCGACGCGCGCTCGAGCAAGCCGGCCTCGAGACTGTGCCCGACTTCGAAGGCTCACACATTGACGGCCGAGTTCAGTTGATGCTTGCCAATGCACTACAGCAGGAGCCACAAGCGGGTGAGGAACCCGGCCAACAAGCCGGTGACCAGCCCATGGCTCAAGAGGTGGAAGCCGTGGTCGAGTTTGTCGGCGGTGCTGGCGTGGAGCCTGCCTACCGAGTGAGCCGACTGCTCGATCCCAGATTGCCGCTGGTCACCATTGGCCCGGACGCGACATTGGAACAGGCAGCGACCTTGATGCTGCGGCACGACTATTCTCAGCTTCCTGTCATGACCAATGAGCGCGATGTCCGAGGCGTTGTTAGTTGGGAGAGTATCGGGCCCGCAATGACACTAGGCCATCCACCGCCCCGCTTCGTCCGGGAGTGTATGCGGCAGCATGTCGAAGTCAAAGCTACCGATTCGATTTTCCAAGTAATCAATCGAATTATCGAAAGCTCATATGTGTTAGTACGCGATGAGCGGCGCGTAGTCGTTGGAATTCTAACCACCACTGACCTTAGCCAACAGTTCCAAGACTTGGCTGAGCCGTTCTTGCTGATTGGCGAAATTGAGAACCATATCCGAGCACTGATCGACGGTCGCTTCACTCAGCTCGAACTAGAGGCCGTACGCAACGAGAATGATCCAGAACGCAGCGTTGAATCTGTGGCAGACCTGACATTGGGCGAGCATATCAGGTTGATCCAGAATCCTGACAACTGGGTACGTTTGGGGCTACGAGTTGACCGTGGCGTTTTCGTGAAGGAACTTGATGAGATACGTCAACTTCGAAATGATGTCATGCACTTTGACTCCGATCGGATTACCGACGTAGAACGGGACTCACTCCGAAACTTTGTTCAGTTCCTTCACCAGCTTAAGGTTCACCAGCCCGTTGCAGCCGTAGGTGCAGGTGTCGCTGTCGCAGCATAGCCTTGTAGGCCGCGTTGAGCGTGGCATGCAGAGCACTGAGCATCTTGACGCGCGATGCCTCGAGGCGAAAGCGTTCGTATCAGGCTCAATGCCGAACGCGATTGCAATCAATTGCAATTCGGAATGTTGCTTGTCAGTTGGAAGACGCTCGGGCTTCTACACATGGAAGCAGTAAAAAGTCCCAATCTTCAACGAATGTGAAGACCGAAAAGGGCGATGTGCGGTGGAGACCAAGGTACAGATTGCCACTATTTTTACGTCACGACCGAGATCGGTGATTTTCTATCGATGCGTCATGTGGATGTAGAACGGTCTACAGCTGTGCGTGTCGATCGGCGGCGGAGCCTTCGGGATCGCAGTTACCGTGTCTGGTCAAACCCATTGCTAACTACCAAAGCCAGCGAGTCGATCCTGGGTGAAGGAGCCGTACGGCCGAGTGCAGCGGCGCCAGCGTTGAGGCTCACAAGCCTTTTACCCTCTTGAGCCAATCCATTCCCCGCTGTCCTGCCCAGTGGGTGAGGCACTCGTCAGGCAGCATGTGTCCCCACACTGTGTCAGCCATGTCGGGATCCCGTATGTAGGCTTTCGCACCACTGGTCAGGTGCGCATCGCCGAAATAGAAGCTCGCGACGCCACTTACGAAGAAGTCGTTAAATTCGGTATAGCCACCGAAGCCATTCCGTGCGTCGACCTGGCCACAGGCGTACGAGATGCCAATATATACATCGCGAAACTGCGCCAATTGCGGATCCTTTAGGGAGGCGGCAACCATTGCTTCGACCTCGGCGATTTGATGTCGCTTCTCTCTCTCGTCCTCGGCCGCAGATGCGCGCGTCTCTTCTGCTGCTTTTTCGGCTGCGGCCCGCTCCTGGCTAGCGTGCGTATAGTGCCAGTCGTGAACGTACCCGTATTGCACGCAGACGCCAACGATCAGCGCCACTACCGTGACGATGCACGCCCTTTTCGTGTCGGTCAGGATCGGTTCTTTTTGGCCGCACATTCGTGGTCCCCTTTCTGCCTGCCTATTTTCGGTGCCGTACAAATGGGTGGGCGGCCAGCGTGCAATTGATTGCACAGACTGCTCTGGGCGGAATGCTGGCCGACACGTGCAACAAACAGCTCCTCCAAGATAGCCAATTTTTGCCCAAAATATTGTGAGGACAATCCCTTGCCTCGCCCGTAACGTCATCCATCTAAAGGGGGGCGGATGGAGCCGGAAGTGGCATTGGGCGAGGTTTTGCGGGCACTGCGAAGGCGGAAGGGCCTCTCGCAAGAGGCGCTCGCCCATGCCGCCGAGATGGAGCGGAACTACGTGTCTCTGATCGAGCTGGGCAGGCATAGCGCGAGCATTCGGATTCTGTTCAAGCTCTGTGCCGTGCTCGAATTGCGTCCGTCTGAACTCTTCGTGCTTGTTGAGCAACGAATGGCCGGTCATCAAAAGTCCGATCGATAATAGCGACGAGGCTATCTGACGGCGGAGCGCTTCCCCGGCCCGGAGTCTGTCGCTGGCCACTGACACTCGGGCCTTGCAATCGCGGGGACTCGCCGCACGAGGCACTCGGACACGTAACAGGATCGAGCGAGTACGGTCGCGTCATCGTCAGCGGAGATTCCGTGTATATCCCGCCGCATCCTGCAATCAAGTGCACGGTGCGTATGCCGACTGTCCCTAAAACTGTCCGATCCAGAAGGTGACCTCGTACTTAGGCTGCCAGCCAAGCCACAATCAGCCATTCTCGGAACTTCAACAGATACCCGATGTGCGGGCGGGCAGGTGATCGCGGGAGATGTTCCTCCTCCCGAATCATCGCGGCAAATGATTCCCAGTTCTTCAGCGCAAATACCATCAGCGTAGCCGGATCGAGGCCGGTGCTCGACACCGCATTGCTGAAGGCTCGAAGCTGCCCATACTCTTTCCCAGTCCACTCCGTGACCGGCCGCACTGGTTGCAGTGCCGACATGTGCTCTCGCCAAGTCTGCGCAAGCTCAGGCACCCCCGTTTTGACCGGCTTGACGTCTACCGCAGCGAACAGACGGTTCGGGTAGTTCGCATAATCTGCGTGACGCATACTGGCTCCGCGAATGAAGGTGACTTCAGGATTGCAAAATAAATCACGCACAGTCCCGACTGACGCATCGAAATCGAGACTCGGCCCACGTTCACCTGATAAGGGCGTGGGTCATCTGACTCCATTCTCCAAAGTTCAACTTCAAACCCCAGCGCTGCGCGCTATGGCCCCCTCCGCTACGCTCCGGGTGCTCCTCGGCTTGCGCCTCGGCGGCGACCCCGCAAGCGAACCCAAAACCCAAAACCCAAAACACCCAATGTTCAACCTAGATTTCGACATAACCATCCCAAGCGATCCTCGCTCAACGAGGAAAGCTCGGGTGATTATGGTACAGGTGTCAACCTGAGTTCCGTCTCGTGCTCTTGAGAGAAGTTGTCACGAGTCAGCAGACTTGAACGCGCTTCGTTCCGCGCCCCGCTTTGGTTCTGCCGGTGCGACACACCACGTGAATTTCGATCTCGGAGCTTTCGCCTTACCCCACGCGTTCAGGTGCGCGCTGGTGCCGTGATCGTCTTCGCTGCTGTACTACCTCACGTGATGCCGCTATCACCCCCACCAATGGCCCGTGCGCCCCGGTTGGCCCCAATCTCGAGATCCGACTACCTGGCTGGTTATCCCCGCTATAGCCGATCCGGTTCGGCGCGCGCGCAAAAAACCCCGTAAAGCACTTTGATTGGGGCTTGGGCTTGGCGAGCCACGGCAACCGGTCCAGAGAGAATTGAGACGATCAGGGACAAGTTGCCGTACACAAGCCCCAATCGAAATCCTCGACGGGGTTCGGGTAGAGCAAAATCAATTCTCTCTAGATTCGGATGCCAAGCCGAACGGAATAATAATACTCCACTCTTTGAATTCGTGTTTTAGCCTTGAATGTAAAAATTAGTAATGAAGAGGTATTGTCAATGTCAGGAAAAAGTGGGGGGGAGGGCGACGGCTCTTCAATGCGCAACGACGATATACAATGTAGGAAAAAGAATTGCACAATGTCGTTCAGTCGTGGCTAACAGGAGGGAACGCCAATGTTGGACCGAGAGCAGCCTCGACGGGCATGAAGATGGCGCATCGGCCGTCATTGCAATCAATTGCCAGAGATGACCGGTATCGAGCAAGTGCCTTCACGCTTTCTGGCGCGTAGCTTTGTGACGAGGGTTCGCCATCGGAAATGGCGATTTTCTGCCGCCCCAAATCGTCGGAGCACGTCCGACGCAGGGGCGGGAAGCGAATTGCGCTGGACCCCTCTGTCAGTCTTGCTCCATAACCACTCGTTCGAAAACATCCAGGCATATCCTGCAATTGAATGCATTGGCCGGTGGCCTTTGGGCTTGAAGTGCATCTTCAGCACTGCTGTAGGCCGACGATGCGCATGCGTTGTTTTGTGTGCCGCGCTTGCAGGTCCTGGCGCGGCACATGTGCCTTTACTGTTGCTCCAAGAACTCTCGGACCGTCGACGTTTTCCAATAAGGCCTCGGATCACGACCATCGGGAGGCGGAATCCGCTTGAGTTTCAGCCGCGCATAGAAGGCCGAATGCGAGAGGTCGCCGAGCAGCGCCTGAAAATGGGCGACTCGGATGAATCCCGGTTCGCTTAGCGAAATTTTCGGGGCTCTCGGCTTCGTGTGACCCGACTTCCTCTTCTTATATGGCTCGCTTATATAGTTAGTACTTCAAATTATCGCAAATGACATTATTTCGATCTCCCTTAAGGCGTGGTGAGCACGACGCGATTCCGCCCAGTTGATAAAACCCAGCGACCGAATTCTCATCAGGGAGAGCCCGAGCGCCGGATTGCACTCTGCCCATTGCGGGCGATCCGTCCGAAGTCTGGCGCATTTGCACCGGACCTCACGCTCTCCATAGCTCGGGATTGGATGTCATCGTATCGTGGCGCACGGAGCCGTGCAAGTTAGGGGCATCGGCGCACGGGCGCTGGCCGTTCCGCGCGTAGTGGGCCCGATTCTGCCGAGATCCGGTTCGGGAGGGCAGCGGGTGGCAGAGGAGAGCGTCCATCATGAATCGGTCGCGCCAGAAGGGCGCCGGATTGCTTGCCAGCGGGCAGCGGCTATTGCACCGCAGGGGTCAACCCATTGCCCCCTGGCGCGTAATCATATACAGAGACTACAGCAGAGACTGTGGCGAACGCGTTCGCGATGGCACGGGCGGTTGCCCGTTCTGCATCCGGCACTCCCTGGCTCAGAGTTCACCCAGAGCCGACAAGTAGAAGAGCGCGTGTGTCGGATTGAATCACATGGTCGGGCCATCCAACGACGCTTGTGAGGGAGGTATTCTTCCTCGGGACCAGGCGTGTGCCGATGCGTGGGGGCCGTTGCATGCGGTAACCGCGACGAGCCTGTCGTCGGAGTACTGGTCTCAAGCGTTCAATCGCCACATTTGCTGCGGCTACGGGTCACCGCCAGCAATCAGCTTTGAAACGGCATTCAATATGCGCCAGAACGCGCAACGCTGAGACTCGACAGGGCGTGTGTTTTTGCAGCCAAGCAAACGCGGCTACAATCGTTTCAGAACTGAGATCAGCGTTAGGTGGCTGCACGCCGGCTGCCATAGAGCGTCAGCAACAAACGGGATTGCAATTGATTGCAATCGCAAAAGTGTGGTTGTTGAGCGGCACGTACCACGGGGTGGCTCTCGTGGATCCGCTTCGCCCACTACGCGTGCTTGGGGAATGTGTCGTGTACGATCATGCCGTTTGCAATGAACGAATGGCTGCCAGGCACCGTGAAGTCGTAGACCCAGTCATCCGGCGTCGGCCCGACCGACCTAACTTGCCAGCAGCGCGCACGCGAGCGCCCTCCGACGCCATACGTTTGCGGTTCGATGTTACCGTGCAGTCGTAGCGCGGCAACAACCTCTTCGGCCGCCTTGCCCGACCACTGTATGAACTTCGTGCCGCGTGATTCCACATGCGCGTAGCCGCAATGGAGCCTCAGCGCGATCACCATCTGCTGTACCGTATCAGTCAGCTCGTGACTGAGGCTCGTGAAATTGACGACGAGCCGGCGCCCTCGATGTCCCGACTTCGCGATATGGACGCTGCCGTCGCCGCGGAATAGGCCGCGTAAATAGTCGGCCGTGAATGGCGAACACAGGATCGACCTCGGCACGCGCTTGTTGCGCGCACGGCTCTCGCCCTTGACCTCCATCAGATGCAGCCACGAGCGCGTGAAGACCTGAGAATAGACGTTCACGCGGTGGGCATTGATCTCGGCCTTCAGTCCCCAGCCGCGCAGGATCGACAGCACGCGCTGCTGGCATTCGGGAATCGTCGTGGCCCACAGCACGTAGTCGCGTTTGAAGCCGGCCGTCGCCGAGCCTTCCGCCGTCCAGAACCCCATTAGCCAAGCGAGATCGGTCGTCAGTGCACCGGGGACGTAAAACTCCCTTCGTTTCGCACCCTTGTTAAACCAGAGATGTGGCGTGGGTACTGTGCGAATGATCGTCGGAAGTGCAGATGCGCGTAGCACGATCTGTCCGACTTGCAGATCGTCGGCCTTCAACCAGCCGTCCTCGGTCAGGAACGGATGGTCGCGCGTGCAGCGCACGTTCATGCCACCACGCAGCGTTATCTTGCGCAGCTCCGTCGCGAAGTGCTTGAACGTCTGGCTCGTAGTCTCGAGCCCGTTCATCGTGACCAGGTCGATCACACGCTCATGCACGCCCTCGTCTGTCACGAGGTCGGCGATCCGCTGCTGGCCCGTCGGTGTCCACACCAGCGTATCGCCGCTCACGCACTGAAACTCCGGGTCGTTGGACGAGAGTTTCGTCTGACTCGTCTCAGTTTCCGTAGGCTGCTGTAACGTGCGAGTGCCCCCAACTGTTGCCGCGAGTTGGTTATGCGGCCATGGCGCGGCGCCAGATGTCGCGCGTTTTGCGTTCGGCTGCTGCTGCATCACGAGCAGCGATCCACAGAGTCGATGCCGAGCAATCGGAACTGCGGCAGATAGCTGGCGCGCTACATGCGCGGCCCAAGCGTTATTGCGGTTCACACTCGACGTCAGCGCAGACTCGATAAGCGAACCGTTGGTCGCGAAGTGCTTGGGATGCCCCAATGACACTACCTTGGAGGCCATGCCGTTGCCAAAGGGTCTTCGGACGATGGTGATGGCCATGGCATTTCCTTTCTCAAATAGCGAGGAAGGCGCACGCGGCCACCCCGCCGGTTGATCAGCCGGCGGCGATATTTCTTTGGGGAATCCCGTGCGCCGGAGTGCGTCGCGCCGCCAATTGCAGGCAGGCGGTCCATCGAGAGCATCGCTCTCCTCGCACTCCATTGGTACGGACAAGTACAGTCTAGGCGACGGAAAGGATAATGCCAGGTGACTAGGCGATGGGCCGTAGACAGTCCGATAGCGAGTCAGTTGTCACGATTGGCAGCCCCCCACCTTTTCTTCGATTGGATACCGCTCAGCACGTGGATGTTGCGGGAAGAAATCATCGGTTCACTACCAGCACCGCACGACCTTTTGCAGACGTCAGGCAAACGACCGGAGCTGACCGGGGCCTGCCAAACGCGTCGGAGCGGTTTCGATTTGTACTAGTCGTTCGGTCTTGAACCGGGAGCGGCAGATCCCACGCAAATATCAGATAGACATCCTTGTCAATCCGTTGGCGGATCTTTCAGTAGACGCTTACGTCAGCACTCTTGTCGTGTTGACCTCCTCTTGCTCGGATCCGACAAGCAAATGAGAGAGCAAAGACATGTCCAGTTTCCGCATAGACATCAAACGACCAGCGTGGCCCCGGAGTGCGGAGAGGCTTGCTGCTGGGGAACCGGCGCGGACAACAATTCCGACGCGCTTGGTCAGGTTAGTCGAATGCCGCGAGCCGCCGCTGAGATTTTTGCCTGCTGCTTCTCTTCATCGTCTTTGGCTTTGCAGCACCATTTGTATTTTTTCCCTGACCCGCACGCGCAAAGAGCGTACGGATTTCTGACTGCTGCGCGGGCCGCGCTGGTAGGATCCATGGCATGGAGCATCATTCTTCCAAACATTGCGAGCTGGTTGGCGATTATCTCCGTACCACCGTTGACCTCTAGGGCTAAATAGGCCCGCGCGTATCCGTGGCCCATTTCGCCGGCCCTGCCAAGAAGGTCTCTCGCCATATCAATGTTTTCGTCAATGCCCAAGCCTTCGCTGTAGCACCGCCCTAGGCAATACATGCAATCCGGATCGCTCTGCTCGACACCGAGCCTGAGATAGTTGATTGCCTTTACCGGATCCGGCTCGCACGCTTTGCCATCCGTGTAGTAGTGCCATATAGCGACGTAGGCCCTTGGGGCGTTCCTTTGCACGGCAAGCAGCCAGAAGCGCAAGGCGCCAGCATAGTCGGCCTCATCCTCATACAGGATGCCACCATAGTGGTCGCAGGCCCGACCATGGCCGGCCTTTGCCGCGGTTGCAATCATGTCGACCGCCTGTTTTTCGAGATGGCCGTCAATTTTCCCCAATGTGATCAGTCTGGCATATCGATAGCTAGCGTCGACATTTGGTCGAATGGAGTGCGAGTGCTGATAGAAAGTCGCGGCCAGTCGCTTTAGAAAAGTCTGGTCGTTTGCGAACTCGTCCGACGCAATCAATCCCTTGAATTCGAATTGCCGTCGCTCCGCCTCTCCTTCGCACCAAAGGCCGGCCTTGTATTTGACGTCCGGGTCGGAAGTTGTCGTGGCGGAGAAGAGGATTTGTTTGAACTCTTGGGTTTCGATGGAAGCCATCGAGACGTCCGGCGCATCGACGGCGTTATTTTTTTTCTGGAAGGAATGCAGCAGACACGAAACAACGAGCGAGCGAACGGCCTCCGCATTGCAGATCAGAGCATCTCTTACTGGTGATTCCGTGTTGGCTCCTGAGTCGGGATCCCCCTGCTTTGGTGACTGATGAGCGCCGGAATTGCACAGTTTCCGAGCCTCATGAAACGCATTTTTTACTTCGCGCGGAATGACTCTTTGGTCGCCGAGGAAATTGATTTTTTCGAACAAAGACGTTTTCCCGTCGTTCAAATCGTCAAAGCCGGCAAGCCTCGCGAGGCCGACGCAGATCTCGTCGAGGACGTCGCGGAACCGGACAAGGGAATGCGATGGGAGGACCCTACTAAACTCAACGCCTTCTCGATAGGCGAATCCTACACTGCAGGAGAAGTCGTCCGCGAGATCCAGGTCCGTATTGATCAATGGCGCCATTTTGTAATTTTCTCGACTGTATCGCGTAAGGAAATAGTGTGCACGATGAAGTTGGTTGGTCAATAAGAATAAAATCTGGAACGCTCCCAAAGGCTGCCCGAATGCCAGGGCGATGAGTTCTGTTGGGGCTGCGAATCGCACAAAATATAGGCACACTTTTATGGCCCCATCGGCACGCAAATCCCCCTCCGACATAGATCCTTATGAACGCCTGGAGGCCCAAAGGATCATCGAGGCTTATCGCGAGATCTTTCCGCGCATCACGCCGCAGCTGGCCCGCTACTTGGACTTCGGGCGAACACGTCCTTGGGGCTACCTGACCTCGGATTTCCACCGCGCCACGCTTAGTGAGTACGAGGCCTTCAGCGTAGCCGTAGAGAAACTTGAGGGCGAGGCGCGCAAGAACCATCCCATGCCGGCAGCGGAACTTGCCGCGCGCATGATCGCCTTGTGCAAGGCCTATGACCTCGGCTTCAGCTTTGGCATCTGTCCGTGGACCGATCATGCTTTGCACCGCACGTACGGGAGGGCGACGGGCCGTCGCTTGATCGTCATCGTCGGACACGACTGGTATCCCATCGTACCGAAACGCGCACTGGAGCCACACAGCTTGAGCTGGCCCATGCGCCAAGATGGCCTGCATCGTATGCCTGAAGTTCTGCCCGGGCGCGAGAAGCTCTACTATGCGGCCGTGACCGAACCATTGCTCTCCGGCGAGCTCGGCACGCTCCTGTTCGTGAACATCTATCCTGATTACCGTGAGCCCGAAGAGAGGACGACCGGAAAGGTGAAGGCCGGCTACGACGGGTGTCTGGAAGGATTTGAGGCGTTGTTGGCAGCCACTCGCCCCCACTACAGGCCAGACGACGTGACAATCATTTCCTGGGGGGCGATGCCCTGGGGTCTACTGAAGCAGCGCACGCTGGTTCACCGCCCCGGAACGATTATGGAAGCCACTGAACAACTCGCCGGCGAGATCCTTGAGCTGCGAACCGGGGGCCATGCATACAGGTATCTGCCAGTTGCGCACCCTAGTGAAGGTCGTAACGCCCACATCGACTTTCACCTGGACCATGTGCGCTTGGGGTTGGCGAACCTGGGTTTCGGCACCCCGATGTCCGCACCCGCCCCTCGGCCACGGCCAGCCCACTGGCGTCGAAGGGCCCCGCTGGCGTTCATTACCGCTTAGGGGCGCTGCGGCTCTTTTGCACCGCCGTACGACACGGCCAGTCCTGAGCTTGGTACGTCGCCGCACACGTGTGGCTGTCAATGCCTTCTTCTGGCCGACAACGGTCCAGTCGCGAGGATATGTTCGCGCTCGCTGTCGATCGCGACACTGCCATCGTGTGCCCTCCTTTACGAAGCTCGGCTTGGCCAGGATCATTAGTCGGATCGCCGTGGCCGCTGGCGCAGCGATGCTGCGCCAAGTTGAAGGAAGCACGACAGATGGTTACCGATGGATACCGACGGGTGCGCCGAGAGCATGTCAGTAACGAGGAGGGCATGGGGGCAACTATGGGGGCAACCATCCGCGACCGGAAACCTGGATCTCCTATCCACGGGATCTTCAGCCAAATGTTCGATCCTCCTCCGCTCCACCAACGGAATTCGAAGGGCTCGATCGCAAGGTCGAGCCCTTTTTGTTTTTGGCGCACCGAAAGCCGCGCATCTATCTCGAAATACAAACGTATACATTTGCATACGAGCGCACTATGCTTTGAGTCATCGATTCGAAGGGATGGATGTCATGCAAACCGTATCGGTACGAATTCCGGAAGACGACCTCGCGTGGCTGGTCGAGCTGCAATTGCCCGACGCGACGAGTCCGAGCGACAAGATCCGCGCGCTGATCGCCGACGCGCGCCGCCGCGTCAAGGGCGCGCATGACTTCGTGCGCTGCGCCGCGCTGTTCAGGGAGCAGGTGCGGCCGGTGCTCGACGCGATCGACGCGTACGAACACGCGACGCATCACCGCTCGGAAATCGTGACGCTGCTCGCCGCGCAACTCCCCGAACTCATGGCCAGCCTCGTGACGGCGGCGCCGCCGGGCAAACCGATCGGCGAGGCGGCCGGCGAACTCGAGGCACGGCTGACCGCGAAGAGCATGCGCGTGCTGCTCGGCCTGCTGCGCCTGGCCGTGACCGGCAACCCGCCCGCCTATCATCCTGACGTGCTCGATCCGTACGTGCACGAGGTCAAGGAGCTGGCGAGCCTCATTCAACCGGCTCAGGCCCATTCGTGAGCTGCCCGCGAACCCGGCGTCAGGCGGCCGGCCGGCCCGCTTGAATCCCAGAAGGAGTGACAAGTCGTGACGACAGAACATTTCGGTATCCGAGTCAAACGGTTGATGACCGCGAACGTGCATGCGTTGATCGGTTCGCTGGAAAACCGCATGCCGCAAGCGATCCTCGAGCAATACCTGCGCGAATTCGACGATGTGATCGCGCAGTCGCGGGTGGCGCTGGGCCGGCACGAAGCGGCGCGGTACCAGGCGGCCAAGGCGATCGCGCGCATCAACAACGAGATCGAACGACTGAACGACCTGCTGGGCACCGCGCTGGCCCGCAACGACGATGCGGCCGTGCGTGCCGGCGCGGAGCGTCAGATCGAGCTCGAGGATCAACTCGGCGTGCTCCAGCAGTCGCTTCACGACGCGAGCGAGCGCGCGCAGGCCGCCGAGGCGGACCTGCTCGGGCTGCGCGCGAAACGCGCGGAGATGGAAGCGGGGCTTCGCGAACTGATCGCGGCGCGCGCGCCCGGCGACGGCGAGCGCCGGACGGAAGGGCCGGCGGGCGCGGGCGCCGACCCGAGGGCCGAGCAGCTCGAACAGGGGTTCAACCGGACGATGGCCGGCGCGACCGGGGCGGTCGGGTTGGGCACCGGTTCATCGTCGGCCGATCCCTCGCTGTTGCATCGTCTGGAAACCCTGCACAAGGAACAGCGAATCGAGGAGCGCGTCGCCCGCTTGAAGTTGCAATCTGGCAAGCTGGCGGACGACATGTCTTGATGATTCGCCCCCGAACCTGAGAGCAAAACAACAATGACTTCTTCACTGATGCTGCCGGGCAATGCGCCGTTCGTCGCCGCGATCGGGCTGATGATCGTGATCGGCGTGCTGGAGTGCCTGTCGATGCTGATGGGGCTCAGCCTGACCGAGCATGCGGGCAACCTGCTGGTCCTGCACTTCGGTCTCGATCATGCGGATGGCGGGCCCGACGCCGGCGTCGTCGGCCAGTTTCTCGGCTGGCTGCACGTGGGCCGGGTGCCGCTGCTGATCCTGCTGATCCTCTTCCTGCTCGGTTTCTCGGTGGTCGGGCTCGCGTTGCAGACGTCGATGCAGGCCGTCGCGGGCGTCACGATGCCCACCGGGCTGGCCGTCGTGTTGGCCGTGCTTGCGGCATTGCCGTTCGTGCGGCACACCGGCAAGTTCTTCGCGCGCTTTCTCCCGCAGACCGAAACCACGGCGGTATCCGAAGCCGATTTCATCGGCCGCACCGCACGGATCGTCACCGGCGAAGCGTCGCTCGGCAATCCGGCCGAAGCGCGGCTCGTCGACGAGCATGGGCAGCAGCACTACGTCCGCGTCGAACCGGACGAGGCCGGCCGCACATTCGCGAAAGGCACGACGGTCCTGCTCGTGTCGCGCATTTCGGGTTCGCGTTACCACGCCATCGAGAATCCCAGGCCCGAATTGCTCTGAATCCCGTTTTACCAGCCCACTGCCTTTGAGAGCGGCGTGGACTGGCGCACCTTGCTGTCACCATCCGTACACAGGAGTCGAACAAACATCATGATGAATGCACTCTCATTCTGGGGCGCTGTCGCATTGGCAGTGGTGGTGGGTATCTGCGTGATCGGCATGATCTTCGCGCGTCTTTACGTGCGGGCGTCGGCGGAACGCGCCTTCGTCCGCACCGGGCTCGGCGGGCAGAAGGTGATCATGAGCGGCGGCGCGGTCGTGCTGCCGGTGTTTCATGAAGTGATCCCGATCAACATGAACACGCTGAAGCTCGAAGTGAGCCGGGCGACGCGCGACAGCCTGATCACGAAGGACCGGATGCGCGTCGACGTGGTCGTGGCGTTCTTCGTGCGGGTCGCGCCGACCGAAGAGGGCGTGTCGACCGCCGCGCAGACGCTCGGTCAGCGCACGCTGGCGCCGGAAAACCTGCGCGCGCTCGTCGACGACAAGTTCGTCGATGCGCTGCGCTCGACCGCCGCGCAGATGACGATGCAGGATCTGCAGGACGCCCGCGAGAAATTCGTGCAGGGCGTGCAGAACACGGTCGCGGAAGATCTGACGAAGAACGGGCTGGAGCTGGAAAGCGTGTCGCTGACCAACTTCAACCAGACGTCGAAGGAATACTTCGATCCGAACAATGCGTTTGACGCCGAAGGCCTGACCAAGCTCACGCAGGAAACCGAACGGCGCCGCAAGGAGCGTAACGAGGTCGAGCAGGATACCGAGGTGGCGGTGCGCGAGAAGAACCGCGACGCGCTGTCCCGTAAGCTCGAGATCGATCAGCAGGAATCGTTCATGAAGCTCGAGCAGGAGCAGCAGGTCAAGACGCGCACGGCCGAGCAGAACGCGCGGATCGCCACGTTCGAGGCCGAGCGTCATCAGGAAGCCGAGCAGAGCCGGATCGGCGCCGAGCGGCAGATTCAGGAATCGGAGATCCAGCGCGAGCAGGCGCTGCGCACCCGCAAGGTGGAAGCGGAGCGCGAAGTGCGCGTGAAGGAGATCGAGCAGGCGCGCGTCACGCAGATGGCGGCGATCGAGCAGGCGAAGGTGACCGAAATCGCGCAGCAGGAAAAGGCCATCGTGATCGCGGAGAAGTCCGAGGCGCAGTCCCTGGCGCAGGCGCGCGCGAGCGAGTCGCTCGCGGGTGCGGTGCGGGCCGAGCAGCAGGTCGAGACGACGCGCCGCACCGCGGAAGCCGACCGGGCCAAGCAGGTCGCGCTGATCGAGGCGGCACAGGAGGCGGAGACGCAGGCCGTTCACATCACGACGCAGGCACGCGCGGAACGCGATGCGGCCCAGATGCAGGCGGCCGCGATGGTCGAGCTGGCCGAGGCGGCGCGCAAGAAGGGGCTCGCCGAGGCGGAAGCGCAGCGTGCGCTGAACGACGCGATCAATGCGCTGTCGTCGGACCAGACGAGCCTCAAGTTCAAGCTGGCGTTGCTGCAGGCACTGCCGGCCGTGATCCAGCAGACGGTCGAGCCGATGAAGGCGATCGACGGCATCAAGATCATCCAGGTCGACGGGCTCAACCGTGGCGGTGCTGCCGCGGATGGCGTCGCGCCTGCCGCGAACGGCGGCAATCTGGCCGAGCAAGCGATGTCCGCGGCGCTGTCCTATCGCGCACATGCGCCGTTGATCGATTCGCTGCTCGGTGAAATCGGGTTGTCCGGCGGCTCGCTGCAAGGGCTCGTGCCGGGTGTCCCGACGGATGTGTCGGCACCGGCACACGCACCGGCACACGCACCGGCGCCGGCACCGGCACCGGCACCCGCACACACATCGGCATATTCACCGGCCCCCGCACCGGTCACCGTTCACTCGGTCGGTGGTGCATTACCCAAAGCCGACGGCGCGGTGGCATAACGCGCGGGGTGCGCCGCCCCGTCCCGGTTGGCGCGGGTTGGCAGCGGAGGCGCCGCGCGACCAAGCCTCGTCGCGCCTGCCTTGCGTTCCCGCTGACGTCAGACAGGCCCGATCGCACGATCGGGCCTGTTTTGTTTCAGGGCCTGCCCGCGACGGCAGCAAGGCTCCTGTTCTTCGCGCCAGTTAGCTCAGCAACCCGTAGGCGGCCTTGAACGTCGGCACCGACAATGCGGCGAACGCCACCATGATGGCCACCAGAATCGCCAGCCTTTTCCGCAGCATCACGCCAATCCCGATTCCTGCCGGATAGAACACCAGCGTCAGCACGATCGTGAGCCAGAGCCATGCGTAGCCGGCGCCGCCCTCGAAGTGCGAAATGTCGCGCGTCTTCACGAGCGCGGCGTAGCCCGCGACGGTGATGCTCGCAGGCAGGCACAGCAACGAGTAGGGGACGAGGACGATGATCTGTCGCAGGTTCGGATCGGGAGACGTCATGGCGAGCGCTTCAGATTCTGATGGACGGTGGCGAGGAACAGGTGGCCGCGTGAGCGGGACCGCCGGATTCGCGTAGCCGGCAGGATGCGGGCGTTTTCGGTGTTTGGCAACGGCCGTCCGCCGTTAGTCGGGCGTGTCGTGGCTCGTCGATCCGTCCGGCGCGCGCCGCACCGCGCGATAGTGCCGCCGCGCCTTCGCCACATTGCCGCAAGTCGCCATGTCGCACCACTTGCGACGCCCCGTCTTCGAGCGGTCGATGAACAGCCACGCGCAATTCGAACCCGCACACATCCGTAGCCGTCCGTCGGGCGATGCTTCAAGCAGCTTCACCGCATCGAGCGCGAGCCGGTGGACGGGCAGGTGCAGGTCTGCCGGATCAGCGGGATCGTCGAATCCGATACGCCCGGCTGTTGCGATCAGCCGCCGGTCGTTCATCGCGCGCTTCCATGCCCGCTCCAGCGTTTCCAGATCCGCCGCGGCCACCGGTGCGCCGTGCGAGCGCGCACCGACGATGCCGAACAACGCTTCACGCAGGCGCTTCGCGTCGCGCAGTGCGCGCTCGGCGGTGTCAGGCGCCTCGGCTGCGCGAGCCGCGAGCTGTTCCACGTCGGGCGCGGAGCACACCGACGATCGCGCGAGCCACGCGAGCCACGCGCCGTAATCCGGCAGCCAGTCGCGCGGGGTCTGATCGCGGCCGGTCACCGTGTTGATGAAATCGAGGACGGGATGGCCGCCGACGAAATCGCGGGCCTCGAACACGTGCGCTTCCAAAACCGGTGAAATGCGGGACATGGGTTGAATTGATGCTAACCTTTTAACGTTGTTTCAAAGGTTAGCATATCCAGTAACCGGTGCTTGTGCGAGGAGAGCGCATGGCGACGTCGACGGCATCACCCGGCCTGCGGGCCGACCCTTTGCAACCCGGCGGCGCCCGGCCGATAGAGCTCATCGCCGCGCCCAGCAGCCTCGGCCTGCGGCCGAACACGGCCGGTCTCGAGCCGGAGACCTGGCGCGCCCCGGACGTGCTGCTGGCGACCGGCCTCGCCGCGCGCGTCGGCGCGAGTGTGTCGCGGCTTGTGCATCCCGCCTATGCCTTTGCGCCGCAGCCCGGAACCCGTATCCGCAACGGCACGGCGATCCGCGCGTTCTCGCTCGACCTTGCCGCGCGCGTCGCCGACGCGCGCAGGCGGCAGGCCTTTCCGATCGTGCTCGGTGGCGATTGCAGCATCCTGCTCGGGTGCCTGCTGGGGAACCGTCGCGCGGGTGGCAACGGGCTCGTGCATGTCGACGGGCACAGCGACTTCTTCCACCCCGGCAATTACGACACCTCGAAGCGGCTCGGTTCCGTGGCGGGGATGGATCTCGCGCTGTCGACCGGGCGAGGGGAGCCGCTGCTGACCGATTGGCCCGCGCTCGACGGCCCGCTCGTCGACGATCTCGACGCATGCCAGGTGGGCGAGCGTGAATCCGAATCCGGCGACTTCGAGGCCACGTATGGCGATATCGCCCGCACGGCGATCTCGCGCATCACGATCCAGCAGTTGCTGGCGCGCGGGCCCGCCGCCGTCGCGGTTGAGCTGGTCGACTGGCTCGGTGCGCGGGCGCTCGGGCAGGCGTGGCTGCACGTGGATCTCGACGTACTCGATCAGTCGCAACTGCCGGCCGTCGATTCCCCCGGTTCGCCGGGGCTGGACTTCGACGGGCTCGACGCGCTGCTCGGCCCGCTCGTTGCGTCGGGGCGCGTGGCGGGGATCGACTTCACCATCTATGACCCCGGACTTGACCCCGGTCTCGCGCATGCGGATCGCATCGCGCGCAGCATCGAGCGATGCGCTGCCGCGCTGCCCGCGCGGTGCGGCTGAAGGCGGCGGCGAGCGGGGCCGGGCCGTCGCTCGACCGCATTCGGGCGTGACGATGAACGAACGGCAACGTCCCTGTCGTCGTCACCCGCGCCCGAAACTCGGCCGCTTCGGATCGTACGTCCACCCCGGCACGAGATAGCGCATCGCGGCCGCATCGTCGCGCGCGGTGCCGCCAACCTGCCGGTACAGCGCATGCGCGGCCTCGACCTGCGCCATGTCGAGGTCGATCCCGAGACCCGGCCGCTCCGGCACGGCCACCTTGCCGCCGACGATCTTCAGCGGCTCGCGCGTGAGCCGCGCATCGCCTTCCTGCCAGATCCAGTGCGTGTCGATTGCCGTGATCGTGCCGGGCGCGGCCGCCGCCGCATGCGTGAACATCGCGAGCGACACGTCGAAGTGGTTGTTCGAGTGCGAGCCCCACGTGAGCCCCCAGTCGCGGCACAGCTGCGCGAGCCGCACCGAGCCCTGCATCGTCCAGAAATGCGGGTCGGCGAGCGGGATGTCGACCGCCTGCAGCCGCACCGCGTGATCCATCTGCCGCCAGTCGGTCGCGATCATGTTGGTCGCGGTCGGGATCCCCGTCGCACGGCGGAATTCGGCCATCACCTCGCGGCCCGAATAGCCGCCTTCCGGCCCGCACGGATCCTCCGCATACGCGAGCAGGTGGCCTTGCCCACGGCACAGCGCGACGGCCTCGTCGAGCGACCACGCGCCGTTCGGGTCGAGCGTGGCGCGCGCGTCGGGGAAGCGCGCCTTGATCGCGGCGATCGCTTCCATCTCGTCGGCGCCGGCCATCACGCCGCCCTTCAGCTTGAAATCGGCGAAACCGTAGCGCTCGACCGCGGCTTCGGCCTGCCGCGCGATCGCGGCCGGCGTGAGCGCTTCCTCGTTGCGCAGCCGGAACCACGCGTCCGATGCGTGCGTCTCGTCGCGATACGGCAGGTCGGTGCGGCGCCGGTCGCCGAGGTAGAACAGATAAGCGAGCATCGGCACCGCGTCGCGCTGCTGGCCTTCGCCGAGCAGCGCCGCGACCGGCACGTCGAGATGCTGGCCGAGCAAGTCGAGCAGCGCCGCCTCGATCGCGGTGATCACGTTGTCGAGCCGCAGGTTGATCTCGTGCGGCTGGCGCAGCACGGCCGCTTCGCCGGCCGACGTCACCTCGTGCCGGATCGTGCGGCCCGCACCCCATCGCCCACCCAGGAGCCCAGCCATGCAACTGAAATGGCTCGAAGACTTCGTCGAACTCGCGCGCACGCGCAGCTTCACACGCGCAGCGGAGAACCGCTTCGTCACGCATCCGGCGTTCGGCCGCC
>NZ_JAAGPM010000003.1:0-150516 GCF_017104865.1 Burkholderia sp. Ac-20349 | reverse complement strand
CGAGGCGGGCGAGCGGCAGACCGCGCGCGGCGGCCGCGCCGGCGAGCTTGTGGATCAGCACGGTGCCGGCGATCCCGCGCCGCTGGCCACGCTCGACGCGGCCGCGCAACGAGACGTCGTCGGCGACGATGACCGTTTCGACCGGAATGCCTTCGGCCCGCGCGAGCTCGGCGGCGAGCCCGAAATTGAGCCGGTCGCCCGTGTAGTTCTTTACGATCAGCAGCGCGCCGTTCGGGCCGGCGCTGGCGCGGATCGCGGCGAGCACGGCGTCGGTGGACGGCGACGTGAACACTTCGCCGCAGACGGCCGCGCTCAGCATCCCTTCGCCGACGTAGCCGCCGTGCGCGGGCTCGTGGCCGCTGCCGCCGCCGGAGAGGACGGCGACGGCGCGCTGTGCCGGCTCGGGCAGCGGCTGGCGGACGAGCACGTGCTCGTCGCCGTGGATCGCGACATGCGGCGACTGCCGTGCGATGCCTTCCAGCATTTCTCGCACGACATCGGACGGGCGGTTGACAAGCTTTTTCATGGCGACGGATTCCGGACGGGTGAACGAGGCTCGGCCGGGCCTACACGGGCGCCGGACGGCCTTTCGTGTTGCGGAGGATCGTGCGGGCGCGCTGTCGCCGGGGGCAGGTGGTCATGTATGGGATGACCGTATGCAGGGGCGAGACGCGGCGCACGCTTCGCGCCACGATACATCAGGTTCGGACGTTGCGGCACGGATCGCGGCGCGATCGCACCGGAGCGGGGTGGCGGCGCGTTCCCATACGCGGCTACTTCATCGCCGCAATTTCCTTCGCGCGAATCAGCCGCGCGCGCAGCACGTTGCGGCTGATGCCGAGCAGTCGCGCGGCCTGGATCTGGTTGCGGTGGCTGAATTCGAACGCGACACGCATCACGGTGTCCTCGATGCGTTCGAACAGGTTGCCGTGATCCTCGTCGAACAGGTCGCGCAGCGCGCGTTCGAGCGCGGCCTGCGCGCCGGCGGCCGGCTCCGGCGGGGTCGTGGCGGCCGCCGGGACGCCCGGCGACGCGATGTGCAGGTCGGCCTCCTGCAGCGCGTCGTGGCGGCTCACGAGCAACGCGTGGTGGATCACGTTTTCGAGTTCGCGGATATTGCCGGGCCAGCCATGTGCCTCGAGCCGGCGCTCGGCGCGCGGGTCGATGCTGCGCGGCCCGTAGCCGAGGCGGCTCCGGTAGTCGTCGAAGAAGTGGCGCGCGAGCGGCAGGATGTCGCCCGGGCGTTCGCGCAGCGTCGGCACCGCGAGCTGCACGACGTTGAGCCGGTAGAACAGGTCGCCGCGAAACTGTCCGTTCGCGACGGCTTGCTGCAGATCGACGTTGGTCGCAGCGACCACGCGCACGTCGATCGGCACGCCCGTGCGCGACCCGAGCCGCACGACCTCGCGCTCCTGCAGCACGCGCAGCAGCTTGACCTGCATCGACAGCGGCAGGTCGCCGATCTCGTCGAGAAACAGCGTGCCGCCGTTCGCGGCTTCGAACCAGCCGGGCTTCGCGCTGAACGCGCCGGTAAACGCGCCTTTCTCGTGGCCGAACAGTTCGCTCTCGACGAGCGTTTCGGAGAACGCGCCGCAGTTCACCGCGACGAACGGCCCGTTGCTGCGGCGGCTGAGGCCGTGCACGTGTCGCGCGATCAGTTCCTTGCCGGTGCCGGTCTCGCCGACGATCAGCACGTTTGCGTCGCTCGGCGCGACCAGGCGAATCCGTTCGAGCAGCGCGACCGAGCGCGGATCGACGAACACCTGCGCGCGGGCACGAATGGACGTCGCGAGCGCGGGCCGGTCGGGCAGCGTGAGGACGGGCGCGGCGTCGGGCCACGCATCGGAAGGGGTGTGGTTCACGAGTAGAAGCCCGGCGTCGGATAGGTTCGCTTGAGCGCCCATTCGCCGATCTCGCGAATCTTGTAGGCGAGCGGGTCGTGGAGCGTATGGGTGCGCAGGTTGCGCCAGTGCCGGTCGAGCCGCAGCGCGCCGTGCGTCGCGCGTGCACCGGCGACGTCGAACATGCGGGTGCAGAGATCGAGCCCGGTGCGCGCGGCCGACACCTTCGCGGCTGCCGTGGCGAGCGCAACCTGGCCGCGCTCCGCATGCGTGAGCGCCGCATCGCGCGCCCACGCCGCATCGAGGCGGTCCGCCGCGCGATCGGCGAGTACGCGTGCGGCTTCGAGCCCGACCCAGAATTCGCCGTACTGGCCGAGGATGTACGGATCGTCGCCGGTGCTCGCGACCTGCGCGCCGGGCCACGGCCGCGCCTCTTGCAGCGTGTAGTGCCGCGCGTCGTTGAACGCGGCTTCGGCGATGCCGAGATACACGTTCGTCAGCACGAGCTGCGCGACGAGCGGGCGCAGGCACGCGAACGGCGTCGACAGCGGGCCGGGATCCGTCAGCAGTTCGTGATCCTCGACGCGCACTTGCTCGAACGTGACCGTGCCGCTGTCGGTCTGGCGCTGGCCGATGTTGTTCCAGTCGTCGGCGATCGAGATGCCGCTGCGCTGCGTCGGCACGGCGGCGATCAGGAACGCGCGCGTGTCGGCGTCGTGCGCGGACGCGATCAGCATCTGCGAATCGAGCGCCCCCGAACAGAAGCTCTTCTGGCCGCTGAATTCGTGCCATGCGCCGCGCGAGCGGCTGATCGTGCGCGCGTCGAGCGGATTCAGCGCGTTACCCCAGAACCACTGCTGGCGCGCGGTGCGCTCGAACCACGATTCCCACTGCGCGGGCGCGCCGAACAGCCGCACGGTTGCGAGCATCAGATGATGGAAGCCGAACACGTGCGCGAGCGAACTGTCGGCGGCCGCGAGCACGCGGACGACGTCGAGCGTCGTGCGCCAGCTCGCGCCGAAGCCGCCGTAGGCGGCCGGGATGCTCAGCGCGAGCAGGCCGCTGTCGCGCAACTGGTCGCGCTCGGCCTTCGGCGTGCCGCCCTGCTCGTCGCGCTCGGCCGCGGTGCGGGCAAAGCCGGCCGCCAGGCGCTCGGCGATCTGCAGGGCGTCAGGGGGTGCCGGTTCGTCGCGGGGCGGCGTGACGACGCGCAGGCTTTCCGCGCGGGGCGATACGGAAATGGAGGTCATGGCAATGAGTGCGTCGGGGCGCTGCACGAAAACAGTCAGGTCGCGATGGGCGTTGCTGACCGGGTGCTGCGTGATCAGCAGAGTGTTCATCGTTTTACGCCACGCGGGAAACATCGATTTCTGATAACCAATGCCGGATTGCTGCGCTGGACGCAGCCGCGCGCGGCGAGATCGTGTGGCGCAGCGATCGGCGGCACGCAAAGTGACGATGCAGCAGCCATGCCGACGCTCCCGCAGGGACACGATGCGTCGCGCGGGCGCATGAACGCGGCAAGCGGACGCCGCATGCCTGCCGGAATCCGTGTCGAAACGGAAAAACGTGCTTGGCGTGCGTTGCGTTGCTGATCACGCAGCAGCGCATCAGCAGCGTTGTTTCCCCGAGTTCATCGTGCTGCGGAATATGGTTTTGACGTCGCCGCTGGCACGCTTATCAACGTGCGTCGATCGGCGGGAGCGTCACGACAGGCCGTCGATCGCAATGCATTTCGTCATGCAGACGATCGATTTTCGTCGCGATCGTCGAAATGGCACGCTCCTTGCTGACCCATGACGTGACGGGTGCGTCGGCACCCGACTCGACAATGGGAATGCAACCGATGAGCAATGCAATCAACGTGGTCGCGATCTCGGGCGGCCTGCAACGGCCGTCGCGCACGCGGGTGCTGACCGACGCGATCGTCGCGGCACTCGGCGCGGCGCTGCCGATCGACACGCGGCTGATCGAACTCGGCGAGATCGGCGGCCGGCTGGCCGGCGCGCTGACGCGCAAGCAGGTACCGGCCGACCTCGACGCGCAGATCCGCGCGATCGAGACGGCCGATGCGCTCGTCGTCGCGAGCCCCGTGTATCGCGCGTCGTACACGGGCCTCTTCAAGCACCTGTTCGACCTCGTGCATCACGAAGCGCTGATCGACGTGCCCGTGCTGCTGGCGGCCACCGGCGGCAGCGAGCGTCATGCGCTCGTGATCGACCATCAGCTCCGCCCGCTGTTCAGCTTCTTCCAGGCCCGCACGCTGCCGATCGGCGTGTACGCATCCGAAAGCGATTTCGACCAGTACCAGATCGCGAACCCGGCATTGCGCGCGCGTATCGCGCTCGCCGTCGATCGCGCGGTGCCGCAACTGCGCCCGCATGCGCTTTCCGTCGCGGCCGCGTAGGCCGCCTGCGTTTTCTCTCTCGACCAGGACACACTCATGAGCCATACCGATCCTTCCGCCGACGGCGTCAAGTTCGCCTACTGGGTGCCGAACGTCAGCGGCGGCCTCGTCGTCAGCACGATCGAGCAGCGCACCGACTGGAGCCTCGAATACAACCAGCAGCTCGCGCGCACGGCCGAAGCGGCCGGCTTCGAATACGCGCTGAGCCAGATCCGCTTCACGGCCGGCTACGGCGCCGAATACCAGCACGAGTCGGTGTCGTTCAGCCAGGCGCTGCTGCACGCGACGACGACGCTCAAGGTGCTCGCCGCGATCCTGCCGGGGCCGTGGCATCCGGCCGTAGTTGCGAAGCAGCTCGCGACGATCGACCACATCTCGAACGGGCGCATCGCGATCAACGTGGTGAGCGGCTGGTTCAAGGGCGAATTCACCGCGATCGGCGAGCCGTGGCTCGAGCACGACGAACGCTATCGGCGCTCGAAGGAATTCATCCAGGCGCTGAAGGGCATCTGGACGCAGGACAATTTCACGTTCAAGGGCGATTTCTACCGTTTCAACGACTACACGCTGAGCCCGAAGCCGCTGCAGAAGCCGCATCCGGAGATCTTCCAGGGCGGCAGCTCGCGGGCGGCGCGCGACAACGCGGCGAGCGTGTCGGACTGGTACTTCACGAACGGCAATACGCCGGAGAACCTGAAGGCGCAGATCGACGACATCCACGCGAAGGCGGCGGCGAACAACCATCGGGTGCGGATCGGCGTCAACGCGTTCGTGATCGCGCGCGATACCGAGGAAGAGGCGAAGGCGGTGCTCGACGACATCATCCGGCACGCGCACGTCGAGGCCGTGCATGCGTTCGGCGATGCTGTGAAGCAGGCCGGCAGCGCGTCGCCGGAAGGCGAGGGCAACTGGGCGAAATCGACGTTCGAGGATCTCGTGCAGTACAACGACGGCTTCCGCACGAACCTGATCGGCACGCCGCAGCAGATCGCCGAGCGGATCGTCGCGCTGAAGGCGATCGGCGTCGATCTCGTGCTCGCCGGGTTCCTGCATTTCATCGAGGAAGTCGAGTACTTCGGCAAGCGCGTGCTGCCGCTCGTGCGCGAACTCGAGGCGCAGCGGCAGGCGGTTGCCGCGTGATGCGGCGGCGGGCCGCTCCGCTTCAGGGGCGCGCTCGCGACCGTTACGCCACGCCCGCCATCTTCGACGCATCGACCACCATCTGCACGCCAAGCCCACCCAGCACGAGCCCCATCGCCCAGCGCTGTGCGAGCAGCAGCGTCGGGCGCCCATGCAGGAACTTCGCGATGCTGCTCGAACAGATCGCCACCAGCCCGTTCGCGGAAGCGAACGCGGCGATCAGCAGCGAACCGAGAAACAGCGATTGCCCGAGCACGCTGCCGCTCCCGTAGTCGATGAACTGCGGCAGCAACGAAATGAACAGCATCGCGAGCTTCGGATTCAGCACGCTGGTCGTCGCGCCCATCGCCAGCAGCCGAAGCGGCCGCTCGCTGGGCAACGCCTGCACTTCGAACGGCGAACGGCCGCCGGGCCTGACGGCCTGCCACGCCAGATACAACAGGTACGCCGCACCGACCACGGCCAGCCCGCTGCCCGCATAGGGCACGCTCATGAACAGCGTCGTGATGCCGAACGCCGCGCCGAACATGTAGAACAGGTAGCCGATCATCACGCCACCGAGTGAAATGAGCCCCGCCGTGCGTCCTTGTGCAATCGAGCGCGACATCACGTAGACCATGTTGGGCCCGGGCGTGACCGCGAGCATGCCGCCGATGACGAGAAATCCGTAGAGCGATCCGGACGTGTGCATATCTGCTGATTCCTGCAACGAGTGAGGGTTGACGGGATTCATTGTCCGACCGTGGAGAGGAACAGTAAAACGGGATAAACTGAATCGATTGATCAGTTTTTCTGAATACGATGAAAAAGCTCGACCTCGATGTGCTCGCGATGGTGGTGGCCGTTGCCGAATCCGGATCGTTCGCGCAGGGCGCGCAGGTGGTGCACCGGTCGCCGTCGGCGGTGAGCATGCAGATCAAGGCGCTGGAAGATGCGCTCGGCAAGCCGCTCTTCATCCGCGACACGCGCAACGTGACGCCGACCGACGACGGCACGATGCTCGCCGAATACGGCCGCCGGATGCTGGCGATGCGCGACGAGGCATGGGCGTCGGTCGTGCGCCCGGAGATCCGCGGCCGCGTGACGATCGGCGTGCCCGACGATTACATTTCGTCGCTGCTGCCGCAGGTGCTCGGCAAGTTCGCCGCGATGCATCCGCGCGTGGAACTGCGCGTAATCGGCCAGCCGAGCAGCGCGCTGGTGCCGATGCTGAAGGACAACACGGTCGATCTCGCATGCCTCACGCGGATCAAGGGCGTGGCCGGCGAACTGATCCGGCTCGAACCGCTCGTCTGGACCGGGTCGTCGAAACGGAACGTATGGGAAGAGCGGCCGCTTCCGGTGGCCTTCTTCACGTACGGCGGCAGCATGGCGCGCGATCGGGCGGTCAAGGCGCTGAACCGGCGGAAGATCCCGTACCGGATGTCATACGAAAGCCCGAGCCACCTCGGCCTTCTCAGCATGGTGGAGGCCGGGCTCGCGGTCGCGCCGCTGGCGCGCTGCTGCATTCCCGATCATCTCGTGCAGCTGTCGGAAAGCCACGGGCTGCCGCCGCTGGGCGAACTCGAGGTCGTGCTCGCGCGCAGCGCGCAGTCGGCGCGCCCGCCGTGCGACTACCTGGCCGAGCAGATTCTCGGCGAATGGCGCACCTGAGCGGCCCGCCGGTGGCCGCGTTTCAGCACGATTTCAGCAGCCATTCGCGGAACGCGACGAGCGACGGCAGCGTCTCGTTCCCAGGCGGGTAGACGAGGTAGTAGCTGCGCTGGCTGGTGATCGCGTCGCCGATCGACACGAGCTCGTTGCGGCTCAGCTCGTCTTCCACCAGCACCTTCGGCACCAGCCCGATCCCCATGCCGGCCCGCACGGCCTGGATCAGGTGCGACGTCAGCTCGAAGCTCGGGCCGATGCGCATCTCGCGATGGTCGAGCCGATAGTGCGAGAACCATTCCGCCCACGCCTGCTGGTTACTCGTCACGCCGAGCAGCGTCTGTTTCGCGGCCCACGCCGGCGAATGCGCGTCGGCCTTGCGGCGGCTGCCGGTGTCCGGCGGCGCGATCGCGATCAGGAACTCGTTGTACAGCCGGTGTGCGTGCAGGCCCGGCCAGTCGCCCGCGCCGACGGTAATGGCCGCGTCGAGGTCGTCGTTGAGGAAATCGATGCCGCCGATCCGCGAATGAAGGTGCACGGTCACGCCCGGATGCGCGGCGTAGAAGTCGTGCAGGTGCGGCAGCAGCCATTTCGAGCCGAACGTCGGCAGCGTCGCGAGCCGCAGCGTGCCGGCGCCCGCCTGGTGGGACATCGCCTGCAGCGTTGCGCCGCGGATGCGCCCCAGCGCGCCGCTCAGCTCGGTGAAGTAGCGCCGCCCGACCTCGGTCAGCTTGACCGAGCGGCCCTCGCGCCGGAACAGCGGCACGCCGAGCTGGTCTTCCAGCGTCTGGACTTGCCGGCTGATCGCGCTCTGGCTCAGCGACAGCTCTTCGGCCGCGCGCGTGTAACTTTCGTGCCGCGCGGCGGCCTCGAACACGAGCAGCAGCGACATCGACGGGGTGAGGCGACGGTAATTCATGAGTTTTATGCAATATTCGCCGGATGAGAATTCGTTTGTTTCTCATGGAAGTTCCAAAGATACTGCAATTCCCGGTCGCGTGGAAACTTGCTAAAAAATCATGTTTCGGCCACGCGAACCGGCCGGTTCCACCCACACTGCGCCTTTACCCCATGTCGATCGCCTCGTTGCCCCGTCCCGCCAGCCCGCCCGCGCATGCGTACCGTGACTTTCTCGCCGCGTTGCAGGCCGCCGGCTTCGCCGGGGAAATCCGCGCCGACCATGCGAACCGGACGGTGCAGGCCACCGACAACTCGATCTACCAGCGTCTGCCGCAGGCGGTGATCTGTCCCGCGCATGCGGACGACGTCCGGCTGCTGGCGCGGCTGCTCGCCGAGCCCGCGCATCGCGACGTCGCGGTGGCCGCGCGCGGCGGCGGCACGGGCACCAACGGGCAGTCGCTGACCGACGGCGTGGTCGTCGACCTGTCGCGCAACATGAACCGGATCCTCGAAATCGACGTCGAGCAGCGCTGGGTGCGCGTGCAGGCGGGCGTGGTCAAGGATCAGCTCAATGCGGCGCTGAAGCTCCACGGGCTGTTTTTCGCGCCGGAACTGTCGACGTCGAACCGCGCGACCGTCGGCGGGATGATCAACACCGACGCGAGCGGGCAGGGCAGCTGCACGTACGGCAAGACGCGCGATCACGTGCTCGAGCTCGATTTCGTGCTGATGGGCGGCGAGCACCTGCACAGCGACGCGCTCGCGGACGACGAACTGGAGCGCCGCTGCGCGCGGCAGGACCGGATCGGCAAGGTGTACCGCACCGCGCGACGCATCAGCGACGACAAGGCGGCGCTGATCGACGCGAAGTTTCCGAAGCTCAACCGCTGCCTGACCGGCTATGACCTCGCGCACCTGCGCGAACCCGATGGCCGCTTCAACCTGAACAGCGTGCTGTGCGGCGCCGAAGGCTCGCTCGGCTTCGTCGTCGAGGCGAAGCTCAACGTGCTGCCGATCCCGAAGTATTCGGTGCTGGTCAACGTGCGCTATGCGGGCTTCATGGACGCGCTGCGCGACGCGCGCGCGCTGCTCGCGCTTCGGCCGCTGTCGATCGAGACGGTCGACTCGAAGGTGCTGATGCTGGCGATGAAGGATTTCGTGTGGAGCAGCGTGGCCGAGTATTTCCCGCAGGACGACGCTCGGCCGACGCTCGGCATCAACCTGATCGAATTCAGCGGCGACGACGCGGATGACGTCGACGCGCGCGTGCGCGCGTTCGTCGACCATCTGCGCACCGATACGAGCGTGGAGCGGCTGGGCCACACGCTCGCGGCCGGCGACGACGCGGTGAAGCGCGTGTATGCGATGCGCAAGCGCGCGGTCGGCCTGCTCGGCAACGTGCAGGGCGAGGCGCGCCCGCAGCCGTTCGTCGAGGACACCGCGGTGCCGCCCGAGAACCTCGCCGCGTACATCGCCGAATTCCGCGCGCTGCTCGACGGTCACGGGCTGCAATACGGGATGTTCGGGCACGTCGATGCCGGCGTGCTGCACGTGCGGCCGGCGCTCGACATGAAGGATCCGAAGCAGGCGGCACTGGTGCGGCCCGTGTCGGATGCGGTGGCCGAGCTCACGCAGCGCCACGGGGGGCTGTTGTGGGGCGAGCACGGCAAGGGCGTGCGCTCCGAATATGCGCCGGCGTTTTTCGGCGAGCTGTATCCGTCGCTGCAGCAACTGAAGGCCGCGTTCGACCCGCACAACCAGTTCAACCCGGGCAAGATCGCGACGCCGCCGGACCACACGATGCGGCTGCTGAAGATCGACGAAGTGCCGACGCGCGGCGATCACGACCGGCAGATCGACGAGCGCGTGTGGCAGAGCTACGGCACCGCGATGCACTGCAACGGCAACGGCGCGTGCTACAACTTCGACCCGGACGACGCAATGTGCCCGTCGTGGAAGGCGACGCGCGAGCGCGTGCAATCGCCGAAGGGGCGTGCGTCGCTGATGCGCGAATGGTTGCGCCTGCAAGGGCAGGCCGGCGTCGACGTCGTCGCGGCGGCGCGCGCGCGGCAGCCGTTCCTGAGCAGCCTTGCCACGCGCTGGCGCAACAGCCGCGCGGCGCGCAGCGGCGAAGCCGACTTCTCGCACGAGGTGTACGACGCGATGGCCGGGTGCCTCGCGTGCAAGTCGTGCGCGGGGCAGTGCCCGGTGAAGGTGAACGTGCCGGAGTTTCGCTCGCGCTTCCTCGAGCTGTATCACCAGCGCTACCTGCGGCCGCTGCGCGACTACCTGATCGGCTCGCTCGAATTCACGATGCCGTGGATGGCGCGGGTGCCCGCGCTGTACAACGGGCTGATGCGAGCAGGATGGGTGCGCACGGTGCTGGAGCGGCACGTCGGCATGGTCGACAGCCCGCTGCTGAGCCGCTTCGATCTCGCGGCCGTGATCCGTCAATGGCAGGTAAAACCGGCCGACCCGCAGGCGCTTGCCGCGTTGAGTGATGCGCAGCGCGCACGCAGCGTCGTCATCGTGCAGGACACCTTCACGCGCTATTTCGATACCGAGCAACTGGCGACGCTGATCGAGCTGGCGGCGCGCACGGGCTTTCAGGTGTGGCTCGCGCCACTGGCGCCGAACGGCAAGGCGCTGCACGTGCAGGGCTTTCTGCGGGCATTCGAAAAGGCGGCGATCCGCAATGCGACGCAGCTGGCCGCGCTGGCGCGCTCGGGCGTCGCGCTGGTCGGCCTCGATCCGGCGATGACGCTCACGTATCGGCAGGAGTACCTGAAGGTGACGGGGCTCTCGGATGTGCCGAAGGTCGCGTTGCCGCAGGAGTGGCTGCTGCAGGCGTTGCCGGAAGCGGGCACGAGCGGTGTGACCGGGTCGTACCGGTTGCTGCCGCACTGCACCGAGAAGACCAATGCACCCGACAGCGGCAAGCAATGGGCGCAGGTGTTCGCGCGACGCGGGCTGCGTTTGCAGGTTCAGGCGACCGGGTGCTGCGGGATGTCGGGCACCTACGGGCACGAGGCGCGCAATCTCGCGACGTCGAAGACGATCTACGCGCAGTCGTGGGCGGCGCACGTGGACGGGCCGGACGACGGAGGCGAGGCGCTGGCGACCGGCTATTCGTGCCGCAGCCAGGTGAAGCGGATGTCGTCGAAGCAGGTGCGGCATCCGTTGCAGGCGCTGCTCGATCACGTGCGGGCGGCGGGGTGACGATCGGTTGATGCGTTCGGGCGACCTGCGCCCCATGCGCCGGATGCCCGGCGCGCGGGTCGTCGTTCGTTCGGCCCCGGGTTCGCGACGGCCCGCGTGGCTTCAGGGGATACCCTGAATGGCAGCAACGTCACAACATCTGCCCCATTCGTTATATGCGGGCGCGCTGCGTCGACTCGATACTCTCGGCACATACCGGTGCTGAACATGAGACGAGTCAATCACTTACCTGCCGATGACGCATCCTGCGGCTGGTTTCACCTGAGCCGGCAACGGCAACCCGCCGCGTCGCACGCGGGCAAGACGTCGGCCCGCTGGGTCGTCGTCGGTGCCGGGCTGACGGGCCTGGCGGCCGCACGCCGGATCGCGCAGCATTACCCGGACGATCCGGTGGTCCTGCTGGAAGCTCAGGAAGTCGGATATGGCGCTTCCGGGCGCAATTCCGGGTTTGCGATCGACCTGCCGCATGACATCGGGGCATCCGATTACATCGGAGATCCGGCCACGGCCAGGATGAGCCTCAAGCTCAACCAGGCTGCGCAGAGCATTCTCAAGGGGCTGGTGGCCGAACACGGGATCGATTGCGACATGCGACCCGTGGGCAAGTACCAGGCGGCCGTCGAGCCGCGCGGCATCGCGGTGCTGGATGCCTACCGGCGAGGGCTCGACAAGCTCGGCGAGCACAGCGAAGTGCTGTCGGAAGCCGAACTGCCGGAGCGTATCGGCACGCATTTCTACAAGAAGGGTCTGTTCACGCCGGGCACGATCCTGCTGCAGCCGGCCGCGCTGGTGAAGGGGCTTGCGGACAGCCTGCCGGAGAACGTCACGCTGCACGAGCACACGCCGATTTCTGCCGTCGATTACGGCAGCAGGATCACGCTCGCGCATGCACACGGTGAAATCGTCGCGGACAAGCTGCTGCTGACCAACAACGCGTTTGCGTCGAGCTTCGGCTTCCTGAAGCGCCGGCTGCTGCCAGTCTTCACCTACGCAAGCATTACGCGCGTGCTGACCGACGAAGAGCAGACGCGGCTGGGCGGCGCGCCGGTGTGGGGCATCATCCCGGCCGACCCGTTCGGCAGCACGCTGCGGCGCACGCCGGACAACCGGCTGCTGGTGCGCAACAGCTTCAGCTTCAACCCGGACGGCCGCAGTAACGAACGCTTCCTGCAGCGTGTCCGGCACCGTCATCGCGCGTCGTTCGAGCGGCGCTTTCCGATGTTGCCGAATGTCGAATTCGACTACACGTGGGGCGGCGCGATGTGCCTGTCGCGCAATCACCTCGCGCATTTCGGCCTGCTCGCGCCGAATGTCTACGGCGCGCTGTGTTGTGGCGGGCTGGGCATCACGCGCGGGACCATTACCGGCACGCTGCTGGCCGACTGGCTGGCGGGCGAGCGCAACGAGCTCATCGAGTTCCTGCTGTCGTCTCCCGGCCCCAACCTGAATCCACCGGAGCCGTTCCTGTCCATCGGCGCGAACCTGAACCTGATGTGGGGGCAGTGTCGCGCCGGAAAGGAGAGCTGAACGTTCGACACGGGAGAAATCGTCGTGATCAGACTAGGTATTCTCGGTGTGGGTGACCTCACCGAAAAGATGGTGCGTGGCTTGCTGCACGATACGGGCGGGATCGAAATCCTGCTGTCGCCACGCAGCCGCGAAAAAACGCAAGCGCTCGCGCAGGAACACGGGTGCCGGGTCATGGCCGACAACCAGGCCGTGGTCGATGCGGCCGACGTCCTGCTCGTGGGCGTGCGCCCGGCGCAACTGACCGAACTCGCGCGGGAAGTCACGCCGAGGTGCGACCAGACGCTGATCTCGGTGGTCAGCGGCGTATCGGTGGGCGAGCTGCAACGGCTGTTCGGCATCGACCGGTGCGTTCGCGCGATGCTGTCCTATGCAGCCGAGATCAACCGCTCGACGGTCGCGCTCTATCCGTCCGACGCCGATGCGCAGGCGCTGTTGCGCCCGCTCGGCAACCTGATCGCGCTGGCGAGCGAGACCGAGTTCGAACTGGCAACGGTCAGCGCGTGCATGAACGGCTGGTTCTACTTCCTGCTTCACGACCTGCAGCACTGGCTGGTCGAGAAGGGGCTGCCGTCCGGACATGCGCGAGCGCTGGTCCTGAGCAGCGTCGACGATTGCGTCGCGTATGCACGGCATCGCGATGCGTTGCCGATCCGCGATCTCGGTCGTGCGATTGCGACGCCCGGCACCTTTACCGAACAGGGCCTCGAGATGCTGGGGCTGCATCAGGCCAATGCGGCATGGAACGCGGCGTGCGAAGTCGTATTCGATGCACTGCTGGCCGGGTCGTTGACTGACCGCGAGAGTGCGCCTCCGGTGTCCTGACGACGCGAATTCGGGCGGCACCCTACCTGAACGCGCGCAGCATTCACGTTACGCAGTACAAATTATTCAATTCAACCGAAATGAAAGGATCGAGCATGACCCAGGGTCTTATTGTTGTTCGACAGGCGGAAGCGGCAGCGATTGGCGAACCTGCGCCTGCCAGGCTGCCGATGGGCGAGATCGTTGCCCTGCAAGGCACGGCCCAGCATCAGGATGCGGCCGACGCGGGTGCGAGCATCGGCATTTGGGAAAGCTCGCCCGGCCAATTCCGCCGCCACCTGAAGAATCGCGAATTCAGCCATATCGTCAGCGGCTGGTGCACGTTCACGCCGGACGGCGGCGAGCCGGTCGAGCTGCGCGCAGGCGATGCCGTGCTGTTTCCGGCGAATTGCGAAGGCGTCTGGGATATTCGCGAGACGCTGCGCAAGACGTACGTGCTGTTCTGACGGGAGACGGACATGGGCGAAATCAGGCGATTCGCCGTTGGCCCGCGCGCCAGCGGCATCGTGGTATCAGGCGATCGCATTGAAACCTCGGGCATCGTGGCCGCGCCCGGAGTGGCGGTCGACATCGAGGCTCAGACGCGCTCCGTGCTGGAACAGCTCGAAGGGCTGCTCCATGAGGCCGGCACCGGCAAGCGGAACGTGACCCGCGTGCAGATCTGGCTGGCCGACATGAAGGATTTCGATGCGATGAACCGTGTGTACGACGCATGGGTGGGCAGCGCCGACCAGCCGGCGCGTGCCTGCGTCGGCGCTCCACTCGCGCACGCGGACTACCTGATCGAGATTCAGGCGACGGGCACGCTGTAGTCGGGCGTTACCCGAGCGCAGGCGATTCGGCACGAGGGACCAGTCGTGCCGGCGAGCGGCATGTCGCGTGACTTGCCGCTCGCCGATGCGGCAATCGAAACGACGGAGCGGCAGCCGGAGCGGGATACGGTCCGAACTGCCGCCAGGCTTACAACCCGCGCTTTTTCAGCAGGCGATCCGCGATCATCAGGTCGAGATGGGCGCCGCCCCCGTTCTTGAACGCCGTGATGTCGGACGCTGTTCGCGATACCGGTGCGCGCTCGGTCACGAGATCGTAAAGATCGCCGAGGACAGGGTCGGGCGGCACCGCGCCCGAAGCGATCGGGGCCGCGATCTCGCCGATATGGCGGGTCGTCTCGCGGCTGTCGACATACAGCCGGGCCGACGCGATCAACGCATCGTCGGCTTCGCGCATGTCGGCCGTGAACGCGCCGATCAGGTCGACGTGCGTGCCGGGGCGAATCCAGGCGCCGGGAACGATCGGCTGACGCGCGAGGGTCGCGGTCGATACGATGTCCGCGGTCGCGAGCGCCGAACGCAGGTCGGCGACCGCGGCGACCTCGACTGGCAACGTGGCCAGTTGCGCACGCAGCGCGTGCGCCTGGTCGATCCGGCGTGCCCAGATCGAGATGCGCCGCAGTGCGGGGAACACCGCACTGTACGCACGGGCGAGGTTGCCGGCCACGATGCCGGCGCCGACGATGACCAGATGGCGGCTGTCCGGCCGCGCGAGCAACGTGGCGCCCAGCACGGAGTCGGCGGCCGTCTTGAGATCGGTGACGAGGCGGCTGTCGATGACCGCGCGCAGCACACCCGTGTCCGGTGCATAAAGCAGCACGGCGCCGTGCGTGTTCGGCAGTCCTCGCGCCGCGTTTTCGTTGAAGACGGTCTCGGCTTTTACGCCGTAACCGATCCCTTCGATGCGTGCGGCACGAGACAGCATCATCGCGTCGGCGGGCCCGAACAGCAGATCGTGCATGTCGGCCCTCGGCAGCAGATGGCCGTCGCGCAGTGCGTCGACGGCTTCGGGCCAGCCGAGTGCATCGCCGGCGTTGTCGTGATTGATCAGGCTGGGGGACATGGCAGGCACCTGCGTGATTGATTCGGAGGGGACTCGATCGCGCAGTATCGACGGTCGACGCCACGGTCGTATAGAAGGAACGAGACAATCGCTGGAATATCGCCGCCGTCGGCGTTGCCCGCGCGTGCGTGCAAACCGGTCCGTAGCGGACCTGGCGACGAGTGCGGCCGGTTAAGTGGATACCCTGAGTGGCAGAAACGTTCTGGCAATTGCCCCATTTCTTATATGCGGGTGCCGGGCCGGGAATCGATACTCGCCACACCCAGGAGATGCCGCTGTCGCCGCGATCGGGTTGCGTGCCGGCAGGTGTCCGGCGGACGCAGACATACCGGTTTTGCTGCGCCTTCCAGAATGATTCATCAGGTATCCGTAGCATCTGGTCAGGGAAATTCGCAGCAACCGGAATCGTCAGGCATTCGATACGTCCCGGCACACCGGGCTCGCCAGTCAACATTGGTTTTGCATGAAAGGAGACATCATGTCCCAGAACTTCAGGATATCGCTCGAGGATTTGCCGCTGAACAGTTTTCACAAGAAGCTGACGGTCTACTCGTCCGCCGCGCCGTTTCTCGACGGTTATGTGCTGAGCATCATCGGTGTCGTGATGCTGCAGCTTACCGACGCGCTCAAGCTCGGCGCGCTGCAACAGGGCCTGATCGCCGCGTCGCCGCTGATCGGGATGTTCTTCGGCGGATTCGTCGGCGGGTTGTTTACCGACAAGCTTGGCCGGAAAGTGTTGTACCTGCTGGTGCTGGTCGCGCTGGCATTGTTCTCGCTGTCGCAATTCTGGGTGACGTCGGCGCTGCAGCTCACGATCCTGCGTCTGCTGCTCGGCATCGCCATCGGCGCCGACCATCCGCTCGCGACGTCGCTGCTCGCCGAGTTCCTGCCGAAGAAGCAGCGCGGCTCGCTGCTGGCGAGTCTCGTGATGATGTGGTTCGTCGGGGCGGGCGCGGCCTACATCATCGGCGAAATCGTGTTGCGCGTGGGCGGCCCCGACGCATGGCGCTGGGCGCTGGCGAGCGCCGTGGTGCCGGCCGTGCTGTTCCTGATCATGCGGGCCGGCACGCCCGAATCGGCCCGCTGGCTGCTGAGCAAGGGCCGCGTTGCCGAAGCGGACCACGTGATCAAGCGCGTGTATGGCGAACAGTACTCGGTCCAGAACCTGCCCGAGAAGCAACCGGAAAGCAAGGCGTCGGTCTGGTCGCTGTTTCACTCGGCCTACGGCAAGCGGATCTTCTTCGTCAGCGTGTTCTGGACCTGCTCGATCGTGCCGCAGTTCGCCGTCTACGCATTCGCGCCCACCATTCTCAAGACGATGGGGCTGACGGGCGAGTGGGCGTCTTACGGCGCGGTCGCGATCACGCTGATGTTCGTGCTCGGCTGCTTCCTGGCGGTCCGGCTCGTGAATCCGCTCGGCCGCCGCAAGCTGCTGATTCACAGCTTCCTGTGGTCGGGCCTCGCGCTGCTGATGCTGGGTGTGTTTCCGGAAGGCCCGGCGATGCTGACGCTGCTGCTGTTCGGCGCGTACGCACTGTTCATCGGCGGCGCGCAAGTGCTTCAATACGTGTATCCGAACGAGCTGTTCCCGACCGAAATCCGTGGGTCCGCCGTCGGCCTCGTGACGTCGCTGTCGAGAATCGGCGCGGCGATCGGCACCTATCTGGTTCCGATGTCGCTGTCGTCGATCGGCATTGCTCATACGATGTACGTGGCGTTCGGCATTTCCGTGGTCGGCCTGTGGGTCACGATGACGATGGCGCCGGAAACGCGTTCGATGGACCTGCATCACGCGGGCTCGCTCAGTCACTGAGCGCGCGCCGCAGGCATTCCCCTGTCGACCGGATGTCGACGAGGCCGGTGTTCTTCCGGCCCGGCATCCGGTCCTGTTTCACCCAAACACCCAATCCGAGGTGGCAAGATGACATTCAAGAGAACGATTCACGCGGTCGACACGCATGCGGGTACGCCGATGCGCGTCATTACGGGCGGCGTGCCGCATATTCCCGGCAACACCGTCTACGAGAAGATGAAGTGGCTGGAGGAAAACGACGACCAGTTGCGCAAACTGATGCTGCGGGAGCCGCGCGGCTATCCCGCGCATTGCTGCAACATCATCGTGCCGCCGTCGCATCCGGAGGCCGATGCCGGCTACATCATCATGGAGCAGATCGAGTATCCGGTGATGTCGGGCGGCAACACGATATCGGTCGTGACGGTCCTGCTCGAAATGGGGATGCTGCCGATGCAGGAGCCGGTCACGGAACTCGTGCTGGAAGCGCCTGCCGGCCTGATCCGCGTCAAGGCCGAGTGCAGCGGCGGCAAGGTGAAGAGCGTCACGTTCCGGAACGTGCCCGCGTTTGCCGCGCATCTCGATGCCGTGATCGACGTGCCGCATCTCGGCAAGGTGACGGTCGACGTCGGTTGGGGCGGGATGTTCTATGTGATCGCTGACGTCCGGCAGTTCAAGGGCCTGCAACTGATCCCGCAACACGGGGCGGAGATCGCACGCGTCTCGTCGATGATCCGGCAGGCCGCCATCGAACAGTTGCCGGTTGCGCATCCCGATTACCCGGGCGTGGGCATCACGATCTCGCAGCTGTCCGGCCCGACGGACGATCCGAAAGCCGACTGGCGCAACGTGGTGACGATGGCATCGGGCGCTTTCTCGTGGGACGACCCGGCCACCTGGACCGGCGCGCTCGATCGCTGCCCGTGCGGCACCGGTACCTCCGCGAAGATGGCGGTGCTGCATGCGAAGGGCGAATTGCCGCTGAACCGGGACTTCCGCCACCAGGGGATCGTCGGCAACGTGTACACGGGGCGGCTCGTCGAAGAGACGACCATCGGCGACAAGCCGGCCGTAGTGCCGACCGTGACCGGGACGAGCTGGATTTACGGGCTGAATACCTTCGTGCTGGATCACGACGATCCGTTCACCGAAGGATTCACGATTGGCGACATCTGGGCCTGACGGCGCGGCAGGTAGCCCGGCGCGATGCCGGGCCACGCCGCCGGATCAGGTCGTCCCCAGCAGCCGCTCCACTTCGTGCCGGCGTTTCCGGTACACGGAAGGTGTCTCGCCGTACTGCTTGCGGAACCACAGGATGAAGTGCGATGCATCCGAAAATCCGCACTCGATCGCGATGGTCGTCACGTTGCGGCTCGTGTCCGCCAGCTGCTTGCGCGCATGCTCGAGCCGGAGCTTTCTCCAGTAGTTTGCGGGCGCGTCGTTCGTGTTGTTGAGAAACGCGCGATGCAGCTGCCGCGGGCTCGTGCCCGCATGATCCGCGACTTCCTTCAGCGTGGCCGTCGAGCCGAGATTGGCCCGCATGAAGACGATCGCCTTGCGCACGATTTCGTTCTGGTACACGTGCGGCTCGCTGTCGCGTTCACGCTCGGGCGCGGTGTCGAGCGCCGCATCCGCCAGCAGATACTTGAGCCCCTTCTGCGCGCGGATCTCGCCGCAATGACGCCGGATCATGTTGGCGGCAAGATCGATCGCGGTGCCGCCGGGACACGTGATGATGCCCTCGTCGTCCACGTAGCTTCTATCGATCAGCGCGGTGGCGCGCGGGAAACGTTCGGTGAACTCGTCACGGATCGTGAAGTGGATCGCGCAGCGTCGGCCGTCGAGCAGCCCTGCCTTGCCGAGCACGAACGAAGCCGAGCACAGCGCGATGATCGGGATGCCGGCCGCATGGACCTTGCGCAGCGCATCGAGCAGCCAGCCCGGCGGATTGCGCGTTTCGCCGAGCAGCCCGCCGGCGATCACGATGTAGTCGTAGGATTCGAGCGCCTCCAGCCGCTTGGTGGGCAGGATCGGCATGCCGCAGCTCGCCGAGACCGGCTGGTCGTTGAAGGTCATCCAGTCCCACTGGCAGTAGATCTGCCGGCTGCGGAACGATTTGTCCGCGGCGAATCGCAGTGAATCGACCAGGCCGGCCACCGGGACCAGCGTGAACTGATTCATCAGGATGAAGCCGACCCGCAGATCGGGCCGACCGGGCGGCGCCTCTTCGGCATCCTGGCTTCCGTCTCCATACTCTTCGTCTTCTGTATTCATCGCTCATCCCCGAAAAAGATGAGATTCCGGCATGCCGTATGGAGCGAAGTGTACGAGTTTGCCGCTGTCCTGTATGTGGCAAAAACACCTAAAAATATAACGGGAAGGACAGCCTGAAAGGGGCCGGAAACGTTCCCGGCGCGCCACGTGCCGGCGCGACGAAATGCGCGTTCCGCCCTAGGGAAATTCCTAGGCCGCACCGCGCGCCGCATTCTAGGAATTGTCCTTCCCGTGATAGCCCAGCCGATCCCGCAACCGGAAAATCTGCCCCTGTATTGATTGATTTCTATCGGGGCATACGAACATGTACAGAGGTTTCTGGTACGCACAGGCGCTGGATCGCGAGTGTGCATTGGCGCCCGCGCTCGAGGAAACGACGCAGGCCGACGTGTGCATCATCGGCGGTGGTTACCTGGGGCTGTGGTCGGCGATCCGGATGAAGAAGGCCACGCCGGGCCTCGACATCGTCGTGATCGAAAAGGACCGCTGCGGCGCCGGCGCGAGCGGGCGCAATGGCGGGTTCGTCAACAACTGGTGGGCCAAATATCTTTCGCTGATGAGCATTTGCGGCGAAGCCGAAGCGCGGCGCATCTGCGAGGCCGCCGAATCGGCGATCGACGAAATCGGCGCATTCTGCCGCGAGCACGACGTCGACGCGCAGTTCCGAAAGGACGGCTGGCTGTGGACGGCCAGCAACGCGCGCCAGCACGACTCGTGGCGGGTCCTGACCGAGAGCCTCGACAAGCATGGCGTCAACCCGTTCCGGGCGCTGACCCCCGACGAGGCCCGCGACAAGTCCGGCTCGCTGCGCATCCTGTCGGGCATTTTCGATCCCAATGCCGCGACCGTGCAGCCGGCGCTGCTGGCGCGCGGCCTGCGCCGCGTGGCGATCGAGCTGGGCGTGCGCATCTACGAAAAGACGCCGATGACCCGCCTCGAGCGCAGCAAGCCGCCGGTCGTGCACACCGTGCGTGGCCAGGTGCGCGCGAAGAAGGTGGTGATCGCGATGAATGCGTGGGGCGCGCAATTCCCCGAGCTCAAGCGGATGTTCGTGGTCATGTCGAGCGACATGATTGCCACCGCGCCGATGAAGGCACGGCTCGATGCGACGGGGTTCAGGACCGGCGTCTGCGTGAGCGACTCGCGCACGGTGCTCAACTACTGGCGCAACACGCCGGACGGCCGCATCGTGTTCGGCAAGCCGCTGGGGCAGTTCGCGTTCGCATCGCGGATCGGCGATCTGTACGACAAACCGTGCCCGGCGGTCGACGGCGTCACCGCCGAAATGCGCTCGTTCTATCCGCAGTTGGCCGACGTGCCTGTCGTCAGCAGCTGGACGGGGCCGCTGGACCGCGCGATGAAGGGGCTGCCCAACTTCGGCTATCTGGGCGGCCATCGCGACATCGTGTTCGGTATCGGCTTTTCCGGCGCCGGCGTAGGCCCCACGGTATTTGCCAGCCGGATCATCAAGTCGCTGGTCGAGGAGGCCAATGACGAATGGGCCAAATGCGGCCTCGTCAACCAGAAGATGAAGCTGCTGCCGCCGGAGCCGTTCCGCTTCGTCGGCGCGCGGATGGTGCGCAACGCGCTGGTGCGCAAGGAGTCGCTGGAAGATCGGGATCGCGACGCAAGTACGCTGACCAACTTCCTCACGTCGCTGGCGCCCGCCGGCTATGCGCCGAAAAAAGTCGTTAGCAAGGGATGACCATGTCGCATCACGTCGTTTTTCTCGACCATGAAGGCATCGCGCCTTCGGTGAAAGTGCCACAGCTGCCGTTCGAGCATACGTGGACCAGCTACAGCTATACGTCGCCGCAGGACCTGATCGCGCGGCTGCGGGACGCAACCGTCGCGCTGACCTGCAGCGTGCCGCTGCGTGCCGAGCATCTGCGTCAGCTACCGGAACTCAGGATGATTTCGCTGGCGCTGACCGGTACCGATATCGTCGATCTCGACTACTGCCACGAGCACGACATCGTGGTGACGAACGTGCCCGGGTATGCGGCCAACACGGTGGCCGAACACGTGATCGCGATGATGTTCGAGCTGCTGCGCAGGCCGTGCAGCTATCACCGGACGATGCAGAGGATCCATCGCGGCGAACAGGCGCCGAAGAATATCTATTTCGATCACCGCATCCGCGACGTGGCGGGCAAGACGCTCGGGATCATCGGCAATGGCGTGATCGCGCGCCGGCTTGCCGAGCTCGCACGCGGCCTCGACATGAACGTCTTGTTCTACGACAAGGGCGGCGAGTTTCGCGGCGCCGGATTCGTGCCGCTCGCGCAACTGCTTGCGAGCAGCGACGTGCTGTCCGTCAACGTGCCACTGACCGACGAAACGCGCGACATGCTCGGCGAACGGGAGCTCGCGCAGATGAAGCGCGACGCAATCCTGATCAATACCGCGCGCGGCGGCATCGTCAACGAAGCGGCGCTGATCGACGCGATGCTCGGCCGCCGGCTCGGCGGCGCGGCGCTGGACGTGCTGGTGAACGAGCCGGTCGACATCGACGATCCGGTCTTTCAACTGATCGACCTGGACAATTTCATCCTGAATCCGCACGTCGCGTGGAGCAGCGAAGACGCGATGCAGGGCCTGATCGACAAGGCGCTCGGCAACATCGTTCAGTTCGCGAACGGCGAGACGCCGCAATTTGCCATCCAGAAGGTAACCGCATGACCTCCATCATCAAGACCAGCTTCGTCGACGGCGCGTTCGTCGAGCACGACAGCCAGGCCGAGTGCCTCGAAAACCGCAATCCGTCGAATCCCGCGGAGATCGTCGATCGGTTCTCCCGTGCCGACGCGGCGCTTGCCGAGAAGGCGATTCAGGCTGCCGCGAAAGCAAGCCGCGCATGGCGCCGGAGCAACCCGCAGGTGCGCGCCAATATCCTCGATCGCATCGGTAGCGAGATTCTCGCGCGCCGCCAGGAACTGGCCGAACTGCTGGCGCGCGAGGAAGGCAAGATCGTGCGCGAGGCGCTGGGCGAAGTGGACCGGGCCGGCCACTCGTTCAAGTTCTACGCACAGGAGGCGCTGCGCGCGAACGGCGAGAAATATGATTCCGTGCGGGAGGGCGTGGGCATCGACGTGTTCACGCAGCCGGTCGGCGTGGTGGGCGTCATCAGCCCGTGGAACTTCCCGATCGCGATCCCGGCGTGGAAGATTGCGCCGGCGCTCGCGTACGGCAATGCGGTCGTGTTCAAGCCGGCCGAACTGGTGCCTTCGTCGGCGTGGGCGCTGGCGGAAATCATCTCGCGCTCCGGGTTGCCGGCCGGGGTCTTCAACATGCTGATCGGGCCGGGTCGCACCGTCGGCGACGCCATCCTGCGTTCGCCGCAGATCGACGCGATCACGTTCACCGGTTCCGAAGGCACCGGGCGGCAGGTCGCGCGGATCGCGGCCGAGCGGCTGGTGCGCGTGCAACTGGAGATGGGCGGCAAGAACCCGCTCGTCGTGCTGGACGACGCCGATCTGGACGTCGCCGTCGAGGTGGCGCTGAGCGGTTCGTTTCATTCGACCGGCCAGCGTTGCACGGCCAGTTCGAGAGTGATCGTGACGGCGGGCATTCACGACGCGTTCGTCGAACGGCTCGCCGCACGCACGAGCGCACTGCGCGTGGGCGATGCGCTCGGCGCTGATACCGATATCGGGCCGGTCGTCGATCCGGGTCAGCTTGAGCAGAACCTGTCGTATGTCGAGGCGGGTGTACGGGAGGGCGCAACGCTGGTATGCGGCGGCAAACATCTGGATAACGGCAAGGGTGCCTACCATTTCTCACCGGCGCTGTTCACTGATGTGCAGCCGCACATGCGTATTTACCGCGAGGAGATCTTCGGGCCGGTACTGGCCGTGCTGAAGGTCGCGGATTACGAAGCGGCGCTGGCGGCCGCGGAGGACACGCCGTTCGGCCTGTCCGCCGGCATCGTGACGACGTCGCTGAAGCATGCGGAAGATTTCAAGCGCCGCTCGTCGGCCGGGATGGTGATGGTGAACCTGCCGACCGCGGGCGTCGACTATCACGTGCCGTTCGGCGGCAATCGCGGTTCGAGTCTCGGGCCGCGCGAGCAGGGGACGTATGCGCGGCAGTTCTTTACGCGGGTGAAAACCGCGTATCAACTTTCCTGACGTCCGTCACTAGGCTTCCGACATGTCCGGCACTGCATCGCATACTCAACCGCTTGTCGTGGTCAAGCTGGGCTCCACCTTTCCTGGGCTGTCGTCGGAACGGGGGGATTTCGAGCACTGGTTTCGCGATGCAGTGGCCGACTGGGATCTTCCCGTGCGGATTCTGGACGCCGCGGCCCGCCCGGCGCTGCCGGAACCCGATGCTCTGGCCGGCGTGATATTGACAGGATCCAGCAGCATGGTGACGGACCGCTTGCCATGGAGCGAGCGCTTGCGCCCGTGGCTAGCGCGGATCGTCGCCGAGGGCTTGCCGGTACTGGGCGTTTGCTACGGGCATCAGCTGTTGGCCGATGCGCTGGGTGGTGAGGTCGGCCGGCGTTCGCAAGGTGTCGAGATCGGGACGGTATCGGTGACGCGCAATGCGGATTCCGACGGCGACCCGCTGTTCGGCGCATTACCGCGACAGTTTCCAGCGCATTGCGTGCACTGGCAGTCCGTTCTGCGCCTGCCGGCGAATGCGTGTGTGCTTGCCGGCTCGGCGGCCGATTCGCACCAGGCGTACCGGGTGGGTGACCGGGCGTGGGGCGTGCAATTTCATCCGGAGTTTTCCGAACTCGTCATGCGTTTTTATATCGACGCGTATGTGGACGCGCTAACGCAGGATGGTCTTGACCCGGCACACCTGCACGCCGAGGTTCAGCCGACGGCAGACAGCGCGCGCCTGCTACTCGTATTTGCCAAGCTTTGTCGCTCGCGTACGTGAGCGTGCGGTCGTCGGCCGAGTCGGGACGACGCTTTTAGTTGAAGTCGAATTGAAATCTGGCCGACGGCAAGCGTCTTGCCGATTCCTTCAGTCACCGGAGTTGAACTCATGCTCAATTTTCGTCAGAGAGTGCTTGCCACGACCGTCAGCGTCATCGCCTTATCCGCCGCTTGTAGTCAGGCCAATGCACAGCAGGTAGTCAGGATCGGCGTATCGAGCCCACTTACCGGGATCAACGCCGCCAACGGCAAGGATCTCGAGAATGGCGTGCGTCTCGCGGTCGAGGAGGCCAATGCACAGCACATCAAGCTGGCCGGTCAGGACGTCCGCTTCGAGGTCGATTCAGTGGATGACCAGTCCGATCCGCGCATTGGCGTTCAGGTCGCGCAGAAGCTCGTGGATGACGGCGTAGTCGCGGTTGTCGGGTACTACAACTCGGGCGTTGCGTTGCCGTCCGCGCCGATCTTCGCGAAGGCCGGCATCCCGCTGATCGATCCGGCTGCGACCAATCCAGCCATCACGCGCCAGGGATTGAAGACCGTGTTCCGCATCATCGCGACGGACACCCAGAATTCCGGCAATGCGGGCAAGTATGCGGTGACGGTCATGAAGGCCCGGCGGATCGGGGTGATGGACGACCGCACCGCATTCGGCCAAGGGGCGGTCGAGGAATTCAAGAAGGCCGTCGCGGCCGCAGGCGGCACGATCGTCGCCGCAGAGTACACGAACGACAAGGCGGTCGAGTTCAGCGCGCAGCTGACGAACCTCAAGGCGGCGAACGTAGACATGCTGTTCTACGGGGGTGGCGACAATCAGGCGGCACTGATCACGAAGCGGATGCGCCAACTCGGCATGCGCACGCAATTCGTCGGCAGCGGCGGCATCGCGGACAGCATTTTCGTCAACGTGGCCGGACCGGCCGCCGAAGGTGCGATGGCGTGGGAATACGGCCGGCCGATCAGCATGCTGCCGCAAGGCAAGGTGTTCGAGCAGAAGTTCAAGAAGCGGTTCGGTGCGGACATCCTCACCTATGCGCCGTTTGCGTACGATTGCGCGTGGGTGGCGATCAACGCGATGAAGCAGGCTAATTCCGCGAAGCCAGCGGAGTTCGTGCCGGCGCTGCGTGCCACGCACTACGAGGGTATTACGGGAAAGATCGCGTTCGACGCGAATGGCGATCTGAAGAATCCGACGTCGACGCTCTATCAGGTAAAGAGCGGCCGCTGGGCGCCGGTGACGACGATCGGGGCGGAGTAGCGCCGGCTGGGTCGCGTGATCGTGTCGGGCGGCCATGTCCGTGCCGCTGTCGACGCAATCCGCGATTCACGCGTCGGCTTTCGCGGTTTTCCGCGCACGCGATTTGCCCGCCGCAGGAAACACGCTGCCGCCACGTGGCCGTTTCGGTTCGATCCGCATCTGCCGGATCATGCACCGGAAATCGATCTCGTGCGCGGCCAGCGTGCCGATCAGCTTCGTGATGACCGCGACACCGAGAAGACCAACGCGCCCGACAGCGGCAAGCAATGAGCGCAGGTGTTCGCGCGACGAGGGCTGCGTTTGCAGGTTCAGGCGACCGGGTGCTGCGGGATGTCGGGCACCTACGGGCACGAGGCGCGCAATCGCGAGACCTCGTCGGCCGGCCGCCTCATCGCCGGTTCCTCGCTTCATCCGCCATCGAGCACCATCGCTCCAGCGGATGCCGGGCGAGCAGCGCTGCACAGTGAATCGCAAGCGCCGGCAGGCGGAGCAGGAAACCCTTCCATCGATCGGCCATCGTTTTCTCCGGTGTTCCGTTTGCGAAGCGGGCGATGTGTGTCGCCCGCGCCCTCTATAGTCCGAGCGCCATTTTCACCGTGGCCAGCCCGTTCTTCCCGTCGAAACTCGTGACACCGTCGAGCCAGCCGTCGAGCACGTCGGGATGTTGCCGGAGGTACGCCCTTGCCGCGTCATCCGGCCGGGTCTTGTTCATCACGTCGAGCATCAAACGGTTTTCCATGTCGGTCGTAAAGCGCAGGTTCGAGACCAGCCGCCCGGCATTCGGACAGCGTTGAGCGAAGCCGTTGGCCGTCAGCGTATACACCCTCGCTTCGCCATAGTTCGGGCCGAACGACGCGTCGCCGCCGGCGAGATACTGGATCGGCACCTGGATGTTCATCGGGTGAGGCGCCCATCCGATGAACACCACCCACTTCTTTTCGCGAACCGCGCGCTGGACGGTGACCAGCATGCCGGCTTCGCTCGATTCGACGAGCTTGAACCCGCGCAGGCCGTGCTCGTTGTTGTCGATCATCCGCTGAATCGTGGCATTCGCGCTGCTGCCCGGTTCGATACCGTAGATCTTTCCGTCGAGTTCGGCACGGTGCCTGGCGATGTCGTCAAAGGACCGGAGCCCGCCCCGGTACGCGTAGTCGACCGTGGCGAGCGTCTCTTTCGCACCGGACAGGTTCGGCGGGTCGAGCTTGACGAACGCATGCGAGTCGAGGAACGGCTGGATCTGCTTGTCCTGAATGGGCCACCAGTAGCCGAGCGACACGTCGATCTGGCGGCTTTTCAGTCCGGCGAAGGAGATCGGCACGGACGACAGCGTCGTCGTCGGGCGATAGCCGAGACTCTCGAACAGCAGCGACGCAAGCGCCGTGGTGACCGTAATGTCGGTCCAGCCGATGTTCGAGAGCCGCACCGGTCGACACGCTGCGTCGTCTTGCGCGGAAGCCATGCCGGGCAGCGACGACGCGATGACCAGCGTTGCCAGCATGCGAGCCATTCTGGATTTCATGATCGGGCCGGGAGTAAGGGGTGACGGGGCAAGGGTTTCGAAAGACACCCAGGTTCACGCGTGAAGAGTGGGACCACGCATGCACACCATGCTAGCGAAGCCGCCGGAACGGGAAACCGGCAATTGCGACATCAAGTTATGAAAATCGGCCGGCTCGCGACGTTGCCGCGCGTGCCTGGGTCCAGCCCAAGTTTTTTTGGGGCAAATGGCTTTTTTTTCATCGTTTGCGAAGGCAATCGCCGATGCGTAACTTCAGCACCGAAGCGCAACTTGCCGAATCGAAATTCCCGTCCCCCTTTCAGGAGCATGCAATGAGCGAATGTCTCGCGCAGCAGGACCTCGAGATCGCCGGCCGTGCATTCAATGCGAAGGACGTCGCCGCCTCGTCGACGCTGAATGCGAAGTGCTACACGGACCCGAAGTACTTTGACGCGGAAATGGACGCCGTTTTCCGCCGGTCGTGGCAGTGGGTGTGTCATGCGGAAAAGGTGCGCGAGCCGGGCGCCTACTATGTGGCCGACGTGGCTGGCCGGAGCATTGCCGTGGTGCGCGACCGGGCCGGTGGCCTGCGCGCGTTCTACAACGTCTGCAAGCACCGCGCGCACCACCTGCTTGCCGGCGAAGGCAAGGCACGCGTGATCACGTGCCCGTATCACGCGTGGAGCTACAACCTCGATGGCGGCTTGCGCCAGGCGCCGATGACGGAGACGCTGGTCGACTTCAGGAAAGAAGAGATCTGCCTGTCGCAAGTGCAGGTCGAAGAGTTCTGCGGGTTCGTGTACGTGAACATGGACCCGGCCGCCGCGTCGCTCGCGTCGCAAAGCGGAGACCTGAAAGCCGAGATCGACCGGTTCGCGCCGGACGTCGACACGTTGACGTTTGCGCGCCGTCTGCAGTTCGATATCCGGTCGAACTGGAAGAACGTCGTCGACAACTTTCTCGAGTGCTACCACTGCCCGACCGCCCACAAGGATTTCGTGAGCCTGCTCCAGTTCGACACCTACAAGGTGACGACGCACGGGATCTACTCGAGCCACATGGCGAAAGGCGGCAATACCGGCAATACCGCCTACAGCGTGGAAGGCGCGACCTGCGACGACCACGCGGTGTGGTGGGTCTGGCCCAACACGTGCCTGCTGCGCTATCCGGGCCGCGCGAACTTCCTCGTGCTGAACATCATCCCGGTGGCGCCCGATCGCACGATCGAGACCTACGACTTCTACTTCGAATCCGCCGAGCCGACGCCGCAGGAGATCGAGGCGATCAACTACATCCGCGACGTGCTGCAGCAGGAGGACATCGACCTGGTCGAGAGCGTGCAGCGCGGCATGAGCACGCCCGCGTTCGAAAGCGGCCGGATCGTGAGCGATCCGAAGCAGTCGGGCATGAGCGAGCACGCGCTTCATCACTTCCACGGGCTGGTGCTGAAGGCCTATCAGGACGCGCTGAAGTAACGCGGTCGCGTCATGCCGTCGAACGCCGGCAATTTGCCGGACCGATGGCGGCGCGCTCGCATCGTTTTGCGAACACCGGTGTGTCGTGGCGAACGGGATCGCGGCGACACCGGCAACCCTGCACAGTCAAGGTCATCTCCATGTCGAACAGCATCATCATCACGTGCGCGGTAACGGGCGGCATCCACACACCCACCATGTCGCCCCACCTGCCGATCACGCCCGCGCAGATCGCGGCGGAATCGATCGCGGCGGCCGAAGCCGGCGCCTCGATCATCCATCTGCATGCGCGTGACCCGGAAACCGGGCGGCCGACGCCCGACCCGAAAGTGTTCATGCAGTTCCTGCCCGTCATCAAGGCGAACAGCGACGCGATCATCAACGTGTCGACCGGCGGCGGCCTCGGCATGACGCTCGAACAGCGTCTGGAAGCGGCACTCGTCGCGAAGCCCGAGATGGCGTCGCTCAACTGCGGGTCGCTCAATTTCGGCATCTTCCCGATGCTGCAGAAACACGCCGAATGGCAGCACGACTGGGAGCCTGCGTTCCTCGACATGACGCGCGACTTCGTGTTCAAGAACACGTTCAAGGATATCGAGTACACGCTGCGCGAACTCGGCGAGACGCACGGGACGCGTTTCGAGTTCGAGTGCTACGACCTCGGCCACCTGTACAACCTCGCGTATTTCGTCGACAAGGGGCTGCTGAAGCCGCCGTTCTTCATCCAGATGATCTTCGGGATCCTCGGCGGGATGGGAGCCGATACGGACAACCTGAGCCATCTGCACAGCATCGCGCAACGCCTGTTCGGCGACGGTTTCGAATGGTCCGTTCTCGCTGCAGGGCGCAACCAGATGAAATTCGCGACGCAGTCGGCCGTCATGGGCGGGAACGTGCGCGTCGGGCTCGAGGACAACCTGTACATCGATCGCGGCCAGCTGGCGGCGTCGAACGCCGATCAGGTCCGCAAGATCCGGCGCATCGTCGAGGAGCTCGGCTTCACGGTCGCGACGCCCGCCGAAGCCCGCGCGCGGCTGGGCCTGAAGGGCCGCGACCAGGTTGGATTCTGACGGCGGTCGAACATCTTTCCGGATATCACACAGGTCGATTAGTCATGCAAACGATGAACCTGATCAATGGTGAGCGGGTAGCGGGCGACGGAGAAGCGTTTCCGGTCATCAACCCGGCGACGGGCGAAACCGTCGTCATGATGCACGATGCGTCGGCCGAGCAGGTCGATGCGGCCGTCGCGGCGGCCGCCGCGGCATTCCCGTCGTGGTCCGCGACGCCGCCGGGCGCGCGCGCGGCCCGTCTGCTGGCGCTGGCAGATGAGATCGAGGAGCGCGCGGACGAGTTCGCGGCGCTCGAATCGCTGAACTGCGGCAAGCCGTTGCACGCGGTGAAGACGGACGAGCTTCCGTTGACCGCCGACGTGTTTCGGTTCATGGCCGGCGCGGCGCGTTGCGTGTCGGCATCCAGCGCGGGCGAGTACGTGGCCGGGTTCACGTCGATGATCCGGCGCGATGCCGTCGGTGTGGTGGGATCGATCGCGCCGTGGAACTATCCGCTGATGATGGCGGCGTGGAAGCTGGCGCCGGCGCTGGCAGCCGGCTGCCCGGTGGTCCTGAAGCCGTCGGAGCTCACGCCGCTGACGTCGCTGCGTGTCGCGGAACTCGCGGCCGACCTCTTTCCGCGCGGTGTCGTCAACGTGGTCGTCGGCCGCGGCGCCACCACGGGCAGCGCACTGATCAACCATCGTCAGCTCGATCTCGTGTCGCTGACCGGCGGCCCCGCGACGGCGAGCCGGATTCTCGAAGCATCGTCGCGCAAGCTGATGCATACGCACATGGAGCTGGGCGGGAAGGCGCCGGTCATCGTGTTCGACGACGCGAACCTGGACGCGGCCGTCGAAGGCATTCGCGGCGCTGCGTTCTTCAACGCCGGGCAGGATTGTGCGCAGCCGTGCCGGCTCTACGTCGAGGACAAGATCTACGACACCTTCGTCGCGAATCTGGCGAATCGCGTCGCGACGATCCGGCTCGGCGCACCGGACGATTCGCGTACCGAAATGGGGCCGGTGATTTCCGACGGCCATCGCCGTCGCATTGCCGGCTTCGTGGACCGCGCGCGTGACCTGCGCCACGTCGAAATCCTGACCGGGGGGCGTGAAGTCGCCGGCGGCGGCTACTTCTACGAGCCGACGATCATTGCGCATGCACGGCAGGACGACGAGATCGTCCAGCGCGAGGTGTTCGGACCGGTCATTTCCATCACGCGGTTCAGCGGGGCGGAGCAGGCGATTCATCACGCGAACGACAGCCCCTATGGGCTGGCGTCGTCGATCTGGACGCGCGACGTGGGAAAGGCGATGACGGTCGCATCACGCCTGCGTTGCGGCATCACATGGATCAACGCGCATGGCGTGGCCACCGCCGAAATGCCGCATGGCGGCATGAAGGCTTCCGGATACGGGAGCGACATGTCCGTCTACGCGCTCGAGAACTACACGACGGTGCGGCACGTCCAGATCGCACACGTGTAGCGGACGATTTTCGGCGAGCGGGTATTGCCTGTCGACGGACCGGCGGCTACCCGGCATCCACTCACCAGATCCAGAGGTAACGATGACGCAACATCAAAGCGGTGCGCTGGACCGGCAAGTGCTGATCGTGCGAGACGTGGCTGACGAGGCCAACGGTATTCGCAGCTACGAACTGGCCACGGAAGACGATGCGGACCTGCCTGCCTATGAACCGGGCGCGCACGTGGCCGTCCACCTGGAAAACGGCATCACGCGACAGTATTCGCTTTATGAAGCGGCCGGGGTCCGGAAGACCTACCGGATCGCCGTACTGAAGGATCCGGCAAGCCGTGGCGGCTCGCGCTTTCTCCATGACCAGGTGGGCGTTGGTGAGCACGTGCGGATCAGCGGGCCGTTCAACCATTTTCCGATGGTGGCCGGCGCGACGTCGTCGCTGCTGATTGCGGGTGGCATCGGGATCACGCCGATCCTGTCGATGGCGCATCGCCTGTTCAGCGAAGGGCAGCCGTTCGCGCTGCACTACTGCGCGCGGCGCGAGCAGGACGCGGCGTTCGTCGATCGCCTGAGGAATGGCGTGCCGTTCGCGGCGCACGTGCACCTGCATTTCGACGGGGGCGATCCGGGCAAGGGGCTCGACGTCAGGTCGCTCCTGTCCGACGTGACGGAAGGCCGCCATCTCTATTGCTGCGGCCCCGGCGGCCTGATGAACGCGGTGGAAGCCGCGGCATCGCACTGGCCGGCGGGAACCGTGCATTTCGAGCGCTTCGCGGCCGAGACGGTCGACGCGGCGGTGAACACGGCCTTCGGGATCCATCTGTGCAAATCCGGCCTGGACCTGGACGTACCCGCCGACAAGAGCGTGCTGCAGGTGTTGAAGCAGGCGGGGTTCGACATCAGCACGGTTTGCGAACAGGGCGTGTGCGGCGCGTGCCTGACCGACGTGGTCGACGGCGTGCCGGAGCACCGCGATCAGATCCTGACCGACGAAGAGAAGCGCGCGAACGACGTGATGGCGGTGTGTTGTTCCCGGTCGAAATCGCCTCGACTGGTGCTGGACCTGTAATGACTCCCGGCGGGCGGATATCGACCGCCCGCCTCCCGATACTCGAATTCAGGATGGAAGAGCACGATGAGCACGCAGCATGACATGCCTCATGGCATCGAAGTCGTTGGCATTCTCGGCGCCGGCACGATCGGTGCAAGCTGGACCGCGCTGTTTCTGGCGGCCGGGCTGGAGGTCGACGTATACGATCCGTCGCCGGAAGGCGAGGCGTTCGTTCGCGACTATGTGCGTCACGCGTGGCCGAGCCTGGAGCGGCTGGGGTTGGCCCGGCGTGGCGATCCGGGACGGCTGCGCTTCGTGGCGACACCGGAGGAAGCCGTGGCCCGCGCGCAGTTCGTGCAGGAAAGCGTGCCCGAGCGGATCGAGATCAAGCACGCGCTTTACCAGCGCATCGAGGATCATCTCGATCCCCGCGCGATCGTCTGTTCCAGCGCATCGGGCCTGCTGGTGAAGGAAATGCAGGCGGGCTGGAAGAACCCGGGCCGTTTCATCCTCGGGCATCCGTTCAATCCGCCCCATCTGATTCCGCTGGTCGAGTTGCTGGGCAACGAGAAGACCGAGCCCGGCGTGCTGGAACTCGCCGAGCAGTTCTATGCCGCGTGCGGGAAGGTCACGATCCGGGTCAACAAGGAAGTGCCGGGCCACGTCGCGAACCGGCTGCAGGCGGCGCTGTGGCGCGAAGCGATCCACCTGGTGGTCGAGGGTGTCGCGACGGTCGGCGACGTCGACAAGGCCGTCTCTGCCGGCCCGGGCCTGCGATGGTCGGTCATGGGGCCGCACATGCTGTTCAACCTCGGCAGCGGCGGCCATGGGCTGGGTGTCTTCTGCGAGCGTTTTGCGCCTTCGTTCCATCGCTGGTGGGACGATCTCGGCCATCCGACGCTCGATCCGGAGACGATCCGGATGCTGGTCGACGGCGTGAAGGCGGAAGAGGACGGCCGGCAATTCCACGACCTGGCGGCGGAGCGCGACCGCAAGATCGTCGAGGCGAGCAAGGCGATCATGGATGCGGCGTATCCGACCCGCGCGATCGATGTGGTGGGCGAGCGGAAGGTCGCGGCTCGATGAAACCCGCCGGGCGCCGGTCAGGACGCCGCCGCCCGGCATACGTTGACGACACGTCGAAGGATGGCGCCAGATGCATGCGGAACTCGTGGTCCATGAAGGGCAGGTGCGCGCGGAGTGGATCGACTACAACGGGCACATGAACGACGCCTGCTACGTGCGCGTGTTCAGCGAGTCGATCGACCGGTGGCTGGACTGCATCGGGATGGACGACGCGTTCAGATCTCACGAGCGGGTGTCGGTCTATACGCTGCAGACCGTCGTTCATTACCTGAAGGAAATCGGCCTGGGTGCGCCATTCGTCGTCACGGCCCGCGTGCTCGAGCACGACAGCAAGAAATGTCGGGTTTTCCTGACCATGCGGCACCCGATCGACGCCGGACACTTTGCTACGATGGAAGCCCTTTTGCTGCACGTGGACATGACGCTCCGGCGCAGCACGGCGTTTCGCGCGCAGACGCTGGCGCGGCTCGACGCGCTGCTCGCGGCGCAACGAGAGTCCCCCTGGCCGGTGCAGGCCGGTCGAGGCATTTCACTGGTGAAAGGGCAGTGATGTTCGCGTCGATGAACCTGCGCGGCTCGGGCGGCAATGCGCGTTGCGCCGGTCCGGCGGCCCGCCCGCTTCGACGCGCCACGATACGACCGACTTCCGTCCCGAGAGAAGCCCCCGACATGGTTAGCCGCTTGAAGCACCTCCCGCCGCTGTCGTATCTCACCGCGTTCGAGGCAGCGGCCCGGCATGAAAGTTTCACGACTGCCGCCGAGGAACTGTGCGTGACCCAGAGCGCGATCAGCCGGCAGATCCGACTGCTCGAGGAAACGCTGGGCTGCGCGCTGTTCGTGCGGTCTCACAAGGCGGTATCGCTCACCGACGGCGGGCGGAAGTTTCAGCGGACCGTCAATGCGGCGCTGGATCTGCTCGCGGCCGCCGCGTACGAGCTGCGCGTGCAGGCGTCCACGTCGACGGTCACGGTGTCGGCGGATCTGGCGATCGCATCGCACTGGCTGATTCCGCGCCTGCCGAAGTTTCGGGCCGAGCATCCGGAGATCATCATTCACGTCGATGCGTCGGACGAGGACACGCGAAACATCCGGGAAGGCGCGGACCTGGCGATTCAGTTCGGCGACGGCTACTGGCCGGCCTGCAATGCGCGGTTCCTGCTCGAGGAAGAGATCTTCCCGGTGTGCACGCCGGCGTACCTGGCCCGACTCGCGCCGATGGAACACACGCAGGATCTGCTGCGCGCGACGTTGATCCATCTCGAGACGCGTCATTGGGACTGGATGGACTGGGCCACCTGGTTCGCGCATCACGACATCGCGCTTGCCGAGCCGCGACAGGATCTCTACATCAACAACTACCCGGCGGTCCTGCAGGCCGCGATGGGCGGGCAGGGCATCGCGATGGGATGGCGCTACCTGGCCGACGACATGCTGGCGACCGGGGTGCTGGTGCGGCCGATCGAGACCTCGGTGCGAACCGGCCGCGGGTTCTATCTGCTGCACCCGAGCGATACCTTGTTGAGCCCGGAGGCGCGGATATTCTGCGACTGGATCGTCGGGCAGTGCGCGGCATAGGGGCGGCCGGCGGCCGGTGAAAGCGGGCGCCGTTCGGCAGGCATGATGCCGGTTGAATAGAGGTTGAGAGGATCGATGCGATGAAACCGACATTCAGTCATTTCGGATTCCTGATATTGGAAAAGTATTCGATGATTGCGCTGACGAGTGCGATCGAAGCCCTGCGAATGGCCAACCAGCTGCTCGGCGTCTCCCGCTACGACTGGACCATTTACTCGGTCGACGACGAAACGGCGATCCGCGCCAGCAACGGCATCGTCGCGGGGCCGGCGTGCCCGCTGGACCTCGCCGCGAGCATGCCCGACGTGATGTTCGTCTGCGGCGGATGGGACGTACGAGATGCCGTGGACGAAGGGACGAAACGACTGCTCCGGACGCTGGCCGGGCGCGGGGTCGCGGTGGGCGGGCTGTGCACGGGGGCCTATGCGTTGATGGCCAGCGGCCTGCTCGACGGGTATCGCTGCGCGGTTCACTGGGAGGTGCTGTCCGAACTGCATGCCGAGTTTCCGGACGTCCGCTTCGTCGACGAACTCTTCGCCATCGACCGCGATCGCCTCACCTGTACCGGTGGCACGGCGCCGCTCGACCTGATGCTGCACCTGATCGCATCGGATCTCGGGCCGGCGATGGCGCGGCACATCTCGGAGCAATTCTCGATCGAGCGGGTCAGGGCCGTGACCGATCCGCAGCCGATTCCGATCGCGTCACGGGTGGGCTTTTCGCGCGAGGAACTGATCGAGACCGTACGGCTGATGGAGGCGAATATCGAAGAGCCGCTCACCGTGCCGGACCTGGCCCGGTTGACCGGCGTATCGATGCGCCACCTGCAGCGCGTCTTCAGGGAGGCACTGGATGTGACGCCGCACGAGTACTACGTCGGCCTCCGGTTGAAGCGCGCGCGGAAACTGATCCGCTACTCGAACATGTCGATCGCGAACGTCACGAAGACATGCGGATTCCAGAGCGTGACGCATTTCAGCAAGGCCTTTCGCACTTTCTTCGGACACGCACCGAGTCACGAACGCCGGGCCCGCGAATCGGCCGGTGCGCTGGCCTGATCCCGATCATTTCAACGACGCAACCCGAGGTATCACCATGAATCGAACTGGTATGACGGCACTGGTCGCCGCGCTGTGCGTGTCCGCTGCGGCATCTTCCGCCGGCGCGGCCGAGCCGGCGACCTGCAGAAACGTGCGAATGGCCGATGTCGGCTGGAGCGACATCGCGGCAACGACCGGGCTGGCGTCGACGATGCTGTCCGCGCTGGGCTACAACCCGTCGAAGACCATCGCCTCGGTGCCGATCACGTTTGCCGGGGTCAAGAGCAAGCAGATCGACATTTTCCTCGGCTACTGGTCGCCGTCGATGGATCCGATCATCGCGCCGTTCGTCAAGAGCAGCTCGATCAAGGTCCTTCCCGAGCCGAACCTGAAAGGCGCGAAATTCACGCTGGCGGTGCCGGACTACGTGTATCAGGCGGGGCTCCGGACGTTCGCGGATCTGCCGAAGTACGCGGACAAGCTGCAGTCCCGCATTTACGGGATCGAACCGGGGAACGACGGCAACCAGTTGATCGGCAAGATGATCCGGGAGAACAAGGACGGGATCGGCAAGTTCAAGCTGGTCGAGTCGAGCGAGGCAGGGATGCTCGTCGAGCTCAACCGGGCCGTTCGCGACAAGCAGTGGATCGTGTTTCTGGCGTGGGAGCCTCATCCGATGAACGCGCAATACAAGATCAACTACCTGTCCGGTGGCGACGACGTGTTCGGCCCGAACTATGGCGAGGCCAAGGTGTTCACGGTCGAGCCGCCGGATTACGAGGCGCGCTGCCCGAATGTCGCGAAGTTCGCGTCGAACCTGCACTTCACGACCGAGCTCGAGAATCATTTGATGATTCCGATCATGAACCATCAGGATCCGAACCAGGCTGCGGCGGAATGGCTGAAACGGAACACGTCGATGCTGGCCCCGTGGCTGGCCGGCGTCACGACGTTCGATGGCAAGCCGGCGCTACCGGCGGTGAAAGCGTATCTCGCGGCGCACTAGCAGCGGTTCAACGCAGGCAGGCGAGTGTGCGGCGCGGCGCGGAGGGGCGGTTTCGCATCTTCCGCGCGGCAGGGTGCGACGGGGCTGTCGCAGGATCGCGATCGACGCGAACGGCGGGGCCGGGAATGCTGCGGCGACACGCGATCGAGTGAAGCACGCGGCTGCCGGGTGCTGGCTGCGGCCATCGGCCATCGGCGCGGAACAATGCGTTCGCGGCTTACGACTCGTCGTCGCGGGTCGTTTCGGAACGTGTTTTTTCCACCGCAGGAAACGTGCCGCCGCCGCGCGGCCGTTTCGGTTCGATCCGCATCTGCCGGATCACGCGCCGGAAATCGATCTCGTGCGCAGCCATCGTGCCGATCAGTTTCGCGATGACCGCGAGGTGGGACGGGACCGTGCCCTTGCTCGAATAGTTCGTGATCGAACTTTCGTTCATCTTGATCAGGCGGGCGAACTCGCGCGCCGTCAGCTGTGCCTTCTTCAACTCCTGTTGAAATTCCGCATACGCCATTGCACACATGATGCTTCGTCTCCGTGAATCAGAAATCGGCCCGCGCGGCGCCGGCGCCGACGGGTGGCGTTCCCGTCGTGCCGGCGCCGCGTCGGGTTACATCTTCACCTGGTCGAGGAAGGTCTTCTTGCCGCTCTTGTAGCCGTAGATCGAGATGATCCCGTGCGTCAGGTCGCCCTTCGAATCGAACGTCGTCGTGCCGATCACGCCTTCGTACTTCGTCGACGGCATCGCGGCGAGGATCTTCGCCGGATCGGTCGAATTCGCGCGCTTCATCGCGTCGACCGCGATGTAGACCGCGTCATACGCGAACGGCGCATCGAACTTGATGCCCTGGTTGAAGCGCTTCTGGTACTTCGCGAGGAAGTCCGCGCCGCCCGGCATCTTCTCGAGTGCCGCGCCGGCCTGCGAGCACAGCACGTTGTCGGCCGCCGGGCCGGCCAGTTCGGCCAGCGAGTCGGTACACACGCCGTCGCCGGACAGGATCTTCGCGCGCAGGCCGAGCTGCTTCGCCTGCTTCGCGAGCGGGCCGCCGGTGGCGTCCATGCCGCCGTACATGATCGCGTCCGGGTTCTCGCCCTTGACCTTCGTCAGAATCGCGCGGAAGTCGACGGCCTTGTCGTTGGTCGCGTCGTGCGACAGCACCTTCAGGCCGAGCGCCTTCGCCTTCTTCTCGAACTCGTTCGCGAGGCCCTGGCCGTATGCGGTCGAATCGTCGATCACCGCGACGCTCTTCACGCCCTTCGACTGCGCATAGCTCGCGAGTGCCGGACCCTGCTGCGCGTCGGTCGCGACGACGCGGTAGGTCGTCTTGAAGCCCTGCTGCGTGTAGGTCGGGTTGGTGGCCGACGGCGAGATCTGCACGATGCCCGCGTCGCTGTAGATCTTCGAGGCCGGGATCGACGTGCCCGAGTTCAAGTGGCCGATGACGGCGACGACCTTGTCGTCGACGAGCTTCTGCGCGACCTGCGTGGCCTGGCGCGGGTCGGCCGCGTCATCCTGCGCGTCGAGTTGCAGCGTGATCTTCTTGCCGCCGATCGTGAGCCCCTTCGCATTGATTTCCTCGACCGCGAGGCGCGCGCCGTTCTCGTTGTCCTTGCCGAGGTGCGAGATGCCGCCCGTCGTCGGCTCGACGCTACCGATCTTGACGACCTGGTCGGCCATGGCGGTCGACGCGGCCGCAAACGCGGCGGCAGCCAGTGCAACGGTGATCAGGGGTTTGCAGCGCATGCCGACAGTGCTTCGTTCCATCTGCCATCTCCGAATTGAATGATCTTTCTATTGACGTCTCGACCGGCCGACGGCGAGGTCGGGGCGATCGGACGAGTCTCCATACCCATCATGGGCTTCACTTGCATCGCGTCCTGACCTGCGACGTGCCGCCCGGCTGAGCGGTCGAATCGGGGCCTGATACGGTGCAATTCGTACGAATATATATGAAGCCGATTTTGCGCGCTGCGGCGAATCGCATGGCGGGGCGGGCGCGGCACGGCCGGCGCCCGGATTTCGAAGGTGCCGGATGCCGGAAATCGTGCGCCGCAGCAGGCCGCAGGCTGCGATTCGCTGTCGACGGCCTTACGGCCGCATCCATTATTCGGCCGGCGGCCGGGACGAAGCCATGGACACTGATGCGCGGTCAATCCGGAACTGTTCGGTCGATTTGTCTGCACAGTTTGGACGGTTTCGATTGCGCATCCGGTTGCATGACCATGCTTCATCGGGATCGATGCCCTCATCTAACGCAACTAACGGTCAAGGCCGGCAACCTCGGCGAACTGGCGCGACGGCGACAGCCCGCGCCACGCATTCGGTTTCGCAGATGCCGGGGGCGTCCCGACCGGCTCGCTTGCGGATCGCCGGGGCGATCGTGCCGGCCCGATGACGCTGCGATCCTAGGAACGTCCGCGCAACGCCACGAAGATCACGCCGGCAATCGCCAGCAGGCCGCCGCACACCGTCTCGATACCGGGCCGCTCGCCCGTCAGCGCCATCGACAGGATCGTCGCGACCGCCGGCGTCAGATAGAGGAAGTTGGCGGCGCGTGCCGCGCCGAAGTAGCCGAGTGCGAACGTCCAGGTCGCATAACCCAGCGCGGCGGGGAAGATGCCGAGCATCAGGACGGCCAGCGTCGTGTCGCGCGACCCGCTGCCCAGCGCCACGAGCGCGCCCGGCAGCCAAGGCGAGAGCAGCAGCGCGCCGGCCAGCAGCGTGTAAGCGGTGCAGGCCAGCGCGCCGTACACCGGAATCAGCCGCCGCTGCAGCACGAAATAGCTGGCCGAACACAGGGCCGCGCCGAGGATCAGCGTGCTGCCTGCGCCGAGGACGAGGCCGCCCGGCTGTCCGCGCGCGATCACCGCGATGCCGGCGAGGCTGACCAGCGAGCCGAGCCAGCCCCAGCGATTGAAGCGCTCGCCCAGAAACACGGCGGCCAGCAGCGCCGTGAAGATCGGCAGGGTGTTCACGATGAAGCTTGCCGCGCCGGCCGATACGGTCTGCTCGCCGGTATTGAGCAGCGCGTTATAGAGCGCGATGCCGAGAAAGCCGCACAGCAGGAAGCGCAGCGCGTCGCCCCGTGTCGGCACGCGCGGCCGTCGCGCGATCAGCCACGCGACGATCAGCACGGCCGCGGTGGCGAAGCGCGCCGCCGCGAGCTGCAGCGGGGTCAGGCCATGCAGGCCGATCCGGATGAACGGGAAAGCGGACGCCCACGAAACGATCGTGAAAGCGACCGCGCCGGCCGCGATCAGCGGCTGCCGCGCAGGGCGCGACGACGGGGTGGAGAGCGTGTTCATGCGGCAATGATGCGGCGTGGCAAGATGTTAAGCTAGCGCACAGATCAGCACGCAGATATGACCATGATTCACAGCTCGGGCCGGCGGCCGGCCGGTGCTTCAACCCGCGCGAAGCGCGCGCCGGCGGCGTCGCCCGCCGCCGTGCCGGCGCCAGGTTCGCGGCCGCCGCTCGCGAGCCTGGAGACGGTGTGCACGGTCGCGCGCGAGGGTTCGTTCCTGGCTGCGGCCGACGTCTCCGGCGTGACGCACGGCGCGATCAGCCGGCGGGTGGCCGCCGTTGAAAACTGGCTCGGCCTGAGGTTGTTCGAACGTCATGCGCGCGGCGTGCGCCTGACGCCGGACGGGCAGCGCTTCGTCGGCCGGATCGAGCAGGCGTTCGCGATCATCGACAGTGCGGCTGATCAGTGGCGCTCGCCGCGTACGCCGCGGCTGGTCAGGATGAGCGTGGTGCCGGCCTTCGCGCAGCTCTGGCTGCTCGAGCGCCAGCATGCGCTCGAGAGCGAGGCGCCGGCGTTGCGGATCGAGCTCGGCATCGAGCTTCGCAACGTGGATATCGCCGGCGGCGAAGCGGATCTGTCGATTCGCTACGGGCGCGGCAACTGGCGTCAGCTCGAAACCCGTGCGTTCATGCCGGAGCGGCTTTATCCGGTCGCGCATCCGCGGCTCGCCGCGCAGCTGGCCACGGAGCGCCGCCGGCGCGGCGATGCCGCGCTGCTCGACCTGCCGTTGCTGCACGATTCCGACGTGACAGGCTGGCGCACGTGGTTCGATGCATTGGGCGTGCCGTTCAAGCCGCGCGCGCAGGATCGCCGTTTCGAGGATTACAACCTGGTGCTGGCCGCGGCCGAGGCCGGGCTCGGCGTGGCGCTGGCGCGCGTGCCGCTCGCCGACGCCTATCTGAAGCGCAGCGACCTCGTGCGCGTGAGCCCGCACGAGGTCGATTCGGTGCTCAGGTATTACTTCGTGCACGCGAAGGGGGAGAATCGGCCGGAGGTGCTCGCGTTGATGGAGCGGATGCGGGCGGCAGTGGGCGAAGGCCGCTAGCCGGCCCGCCGTGACGACCCGCCACGGGGGCCGATGGCGCCGAAGGAGGCGGTACGCGATTCGCGGCACTAGGCTCGGGCCGCCGGATCGACGACAATGCGACCGCGAAAAACGATGAGGTGGAGAGATGAACGAAAATCGAAAATGTGTACAGCCGTGCCGATGGAAAGGAGGTCAGCGATGAACAGGCCAGACAAGTCGTCGAAAGCGCGTGCGGCGCTCGACCAGCTGTTTTCGGGTATGGCGCCCGCGGATGAGACGCGCGCGTCGCGTCCGGGCAATCCGTTCAATCCGTTCGAAGCGGCGGGCGATGAAGCGTCCGCGGGTTCCGGCGGGCGCGGCGGTGTCGAAGTCACGCTGTCGACCCGGATCCAGTTGCGCGGCTATCCGAATGCGGACGCATTCATGAAGCGCATGGCCGAAGCCTGGGGGCTGGAGTGGGGGATGTACGACAGCGTCAAGGCCATCGCGACGCTGCCCGCCGGATGGCGAGCGCGCCGGCTGCCGGAAGTCACGCAGATCGTCGACGGACACGACGTGCTGCGCGCGGAGAGCAGCTTGCAGGGCGGCGAGATGTCGTACCTGAAGGTGCATCCGCGGTACTACATCGACGCACGCAAGGGGTTCGGCTGGGGCAAGTCGTCGAAGGCGTCCGACGATCCGGATCTGGACGGCCCCGACTGGAACTGCTTCGTGGTCGATCGCGAAAAGTCCGTCGAAGTGCATGAACTGACGACCTCGTCGCTGAAAGCCGACATGGACAATGCGCGGGCGACGTTGCTGAAATGGCTCGACGAGAATTATCCGAAACATCGTGATCCTTTCGCGTACTGGTCGGATTGCGAAGGGGCGTCGTAATTTTGCGTGGCCGCCCGGTTCGGTATCGCGGGCACATGTCGGCCGACCGGCGCCGGAGCGGGTGGGGCGCACGCCGCTTCGATGCATCGGCCGGTTGCGAAGGGAGCGCCCATTGAAGCGAGCCAGTCTCGTCCCGGTGCTCTGGGCCGCATTCGGTGCGGCGGTCGGCTCGACCGTCGTCGAGCTGCTGCTCTGGCCGATCGTCGGCGACGACGCCATCGGGAACCTGTTGCGCGACGCGCGCCTCACGGCGGCCATCGTGATGGGGCGCCGCGTGCTCGGCGCGCCCGGCGGCTTCGATCCGCTGGTGATGGCGGTGGCGACCCTCGTGCATCTGGTGCTGTCGCTGGCCTACGCGGCCGTGCTGGCGAAGGTGATTCGCACCCTGTCGCTCGCGGCCGCGCTACTCGCAGGCGGCGCGTTCGGCCTCATCCTGTACGGCGTCAACCTGTACGCCTTTACCACGATCTTCCCGTGGTTCATCCCGGTTCGCGGCGCGATCACGCTGGTGGCTCATCTGGTATTCGGGATCACCGCAGCGGCTGCCTATCGCTTCGCGAGACGCTAGGCCGGACGTCAAACGCGACAACGATTCATTCGAACCAGACCCCTGGAATAAGCAGGCGCGCTGCATCGTTTAGCCGGCAGGAGACCCTGTATGAAGCGGCGGCATGCGAGCGCCGCGTGATGAAGCGTGTGCAAGCAATCCGATCTGCCGGGCGCCGCCAGCGGCGCCACGCGATCGAGTGGTCGGGGGCAATCTGGCAGGAGCCGATCATGTGCAACTGGTTTCGATCCGGGATAGGTATCGTCTGTCTCGGCTGTTCCGCGGCGGTCTTTGCGCAAACGTACGACGATCAGGCGGACGCCGGTACGAACTGCCGTGCGGTCGTCGCGCAGGCGAACATCGACGGCACGGAGCAGCAAATCGTGGGGCGTGCGTGCCTGCAAGACGATGGCACATGGCAGTTCGTGCAGAGCCCCGACGGTAGCGTTCTATGGTATCCGGCGGCGGACTATCCGTATGCCGACCTGTGGTACTGGGGGCCGCCGCTTTTCATCGGCGCGGGCGTGGGCTTCGTCTTCGTCGATCGCTTCCACCACTTTCACCATTTCCACCACTTCGATCACGTCGTCCACTTCAACGGGATGGAACATCACCGCTTCGGCGTGCCGATCGGCGCCGGTTTTCACCATGGCGCGTTTCCGGTGGGTGCCGCCGGCCACGGATTCGGCGGCATGCATCAGTTCGGCGGCGCGAGCGGATTCGGTGGAATGCGGCGACATTAGGCGGAGTTTGCGGGCGGATCTGCCGCGCCAGGACATCCGCTCATCGAGCCGCCCGCGCAAGGCGTCGAACGGAACGGCCTTCAGTCAGCATCAGATTGCAGGTTCTTCCCGCTGACGACTTCCCAGAGCAGCTTGATATCGAGCGCCTGGTCCGCAACGAGCAGCTTCAGACGAGTGTTCTCGTCCTCCAGCTGTCTGACGCGTCTCGCTTCAGCGGTATTCCCGCTGCCGAGCCTGGCACGCCACGCGTCGAGGCCGTCGTCGGCGATGCCGTGCTTGCGATACAGCTTGCTGGCAGTCGGGCCGGCCTCGGCGTGGTCGGGCATTGCGTTGATCCGTTCGGCGTTGCTTTCATGCTTGCTCATGTTCGCTCAGGCTCCACGACATTCCGATTCATCTTTCAGCGACGTCTCTCAAGGACGCAAGGTGTCGCGCTCAGGCCGTATCGATCGAGAACGCATTGCGCTGCGCCGAACCGGCTTGCCCGGATTGCCGGAGAATCGACGCGGCAATCTTCTCTGCCAGCATGGTGACCGGTGAGTTGAGGTTGGCGGACGGGATGGTCGGAAAAATTGAAGCATCGACTACCCGGACGCGTTCGACGCCAAACACCCGGCCCTCCGAATCCGTCACCGTCCCCATGCGCAACGTGCAGGACGGGTGGTAATTGGATTCCGCCGTGGCTTTCGCCCACGCCAGAATGTCCGCGTCGCTGCGCGCTTGCGCAACGTCGTCTGCCTCCCCCTGAACGTACCTGGCCATGGCGGATTGGCTCATGATCTCGCGTACGGACTTGATCGCCTTGATCGCCAGTTTTTGGTCGTATTCGGTCGTCAGATAATTGAAGCTGAACGCGGGGGCTGCCAGTGGGTCGGCGGAACGCAACCATACCCGCCCGGTGCTCGTGGGCCGCTGCAGACTCAATGAGCAGTGGTAGCCGGGATTGATGCGTATGGCGTCGTGCCCGAAGTACGGTCGAAAAGCCACGCACTCCATCTGGACATCCGGTCGCCCCGAGCCGTCGGTGGAAATCATCGCGCCGGCTTCAAAGAGATTGGAGGCGCCAATGCCTCGGCGTGTCAGGAGCCATTGCGCGCCGATCAGCGGGCGGCGCGGCACGGACAACTCGCGGGCCATCGAATCGCGCTCGTTTCTGACATGCCAGTCGACGACGAGCGCCGTGTGATCGGATAAGCCACGTCCCACCTCCGGTTGGTGGACAACCGGCGCAATGCCATGGCTGCGGAGCGCGTCCGCCTCTCCGATGCCCGACAGCATCAGCAGGTGCGGGGACATCAAGGCACCCGCACAAAGAATCGCCTCGCGCCCTACGGCGATACGATGATTCCTGCCCTGGCGGCTGGCCTGGACGGCTACACAGGTCGTGCCCGAAAACAGCAGTCGCGTCACCCGTGTATGCAACATGACATCGAGGTTGCGCATGGGCTTTTGCCGCAAATAGGCATACGAAGCGTTGATGCGCCGGCCGTCGCAGATGTTGCGCTGGATTCGATGCATGCCTGCTTGCTTCTCCCCGTTGTGATCCGGATTCAGCGCATGCCCGGCTTGCTGCCCGGCCTCGAGGAATGCCTCGAACAGCCGGTTCCTGCAGGGTGCTCGCTCGACCTTGATCGGGCCGCTGCCCCCTCTCCAGCGATTCTCGCCATCTTCGAATGTTTCCATCTTCTTGAAGTAGGGAAGGACGTCCTGGTAATCCCACCCTGCCACCCCGAAATCGGACCAGGCATCGTAGTCCTCGGCGTTGCCGCGCATCCAGTTCATGCCGTTGACTGATGACGAACCGCCCAGCACGCGGCCTCGCGGCTCGTAAATGGGCCCCGGTCCATCATCCGAAAACAGCTTCCAGTTCGTCTTGTTGCTGAGCAACGGCAGCCCCATCGCACCTGGCATGACGATGCCGATATTGAGATCGGATCCGCCCGCCTCGATCAGAAGGATGCGCAACGAAGTGTCTTCTGCCAGTCGGCCGGCGATCGTGCTTCCAGCGGATCCGGACCCGATGACGACATAGTCGTAGCCATCGGCTGCTGGCTCCGAAACGATATTCAGCATGGCGCCTCCCGTGTATCGGAACTCACGTTTCATTCAAGGATCAACGCGCGCTTGCGGGCAGTTGCAAGCTCTTCAGTTCGAAGAACTCATGCATGCCGAAATCGCCGCACTCGCGGCCGTTGCCTGATTGCTTGTAGCCGCCCAATGGCGCTTCATAGCTGAATTCGCCGCCGTTGATCGAGCAGGCGCCCGCCCGGATCTTCCTGGCGATGTCGATTGCGTCCGTGACGGTTCCGGACCAGACCGCCGACGATAGTCCGTAAGGCGTGTCATTGGCCATGAAGATGGCATCCTCGATCCGGTCGTACGAAATCATGCAGATGACCGGTCCGAATATTTCTTCCTGTGCGATCGTCATCCTGTTGTGCACGTCACGAAAGATCGTCGGTCTGACAAAGGCCCCCTTGTCGATGTCTTCGGGAAGATCGGGGCCGCCGGTCACCAATCTGGCACCTTCCTCCAGCCCCTTGTTGATGTACGCGATGACGGTCTCTCGCTGGGATCGGGAGCTCATCGGGCCCATGTCGGTCGTTTCATCCGCCGGGTTGCCGATCCTGATGCGCTCGGCGATATGCTTGGCGATGGTGACCGCCTCTTCGTACCGGGAAGTCGGAATCAGCATGCGAGACAGGCAGACGCAGGTCTGGCCGGAGTTGATCATCACGTCTTCGACACCGAACCTGATTGCGGCCTCGAGATCCGCGCTTTCCGTGATGATGAAAGGACTCTTGCCGCCGAGTTCCAGGCAGACCCGCTTGATCGACCGGGCAGCAAGTTCCTGGATGCGGGCGCCATTGACCGTCGATCCGGTGAACGACACCATGTCCGCGGCCGGGTGGGTGACCAGCAGGTCGCCGAGCACGCTCCCCCTGCCGGTCAACAGGTTGAAGACGCCTTTGGGAAGGCCGATCGAGTCGACAATCTCCGCCAGTATCAGGCCTTGCAGCGGCGTGACCGACGATTCCTTGATCACGACCGTACATCCTGCGGCCAGCGCGGAGCCGACTTTGGTCAGCAACTGGAACAGCGGATAGTTCCACGGCGTGATGAGCACGCATACACCGACGGGCTCCCGGATGACCACGACATTGTCGACCTCCGTCGTCTCGTCGAGCATCGCGCTGCGCGCAGCAAAATTCCGGAAGGCACCGAGACAGGACGTCTGTATCTGTCGTGTCACTTCGATCGGGCAACCCATCGATGCCGAGATGGCGTTCTCCAGATCCTCGCGGCGGCTTTCCAGCGCATCGTGGATTTTCACGATCCAGTCATGACGCTCGCTGGATGGGGTTTTCGACCATGTGCCGAATGCTTGTCTGGCAGCACGGAATGCTTTATCCACATCTTCGGCGCTTGCATTGCATATCTCGGCGATGACTTCGTCGGTAGCCGGATTGATGACCGGACTGAAATCGCTGCCATGCGGGGCAATCCAGTCCCCATTGATGAACAATTTATCGAAGCGCCGAATCATCGGGAGTCTCCTTCGCTACTGGCTGGAATGGAAAATATTCGTTGTCGCCGTGCGTCTCGATTGCGCCGATATTGCGAGTTTATTCATCGCCAGGCGCAAAATTTTTCTGACCTTGAAATGGTATTCTCTTTCCCCCGGCAGCAGGCACTTCGCGCGTTCGAAAGGTGCCTTGCGCTTTGCGCAAAATATGATTCGAGTGATCCATGGACACCATCGCCGCAGTTCGACTGTTCTTCGACGTTGCCGATCAGGGGAGCTTTTCCGCCGTTGCGCGTACCCGTCAGGTCGCCATTTCCTCGATCACGCGCCTCATCAACCAGCTGGAGCAAAACCTGGGCGCGACGCTGTTCGTCCGTTCGACGCGTCAGCTATCGCTGACCGAAGCCGGGTACCGGCTGCTGCAGTCGCGCGTCCAGCTGACACAGCTGGACGAGACGCTGAAGGCGATCAGAGGCGTGACGGAAGATATGTCGGGGCGGATGCGTATCACGGCTCCCGAGAATTTCGGACGCCGCTATCTGATCGACATCATTCCGGCGTTGCTTGATGAATTCCCCGGGCTCGAGATAGAGCTTGATCTCAGTGATGAATACCGTGATCTGGTGACCCAGGGTTTCGATATGGGAATTCGAGTCGGGGAGGATCAATCCTTGTCGCTGATTCAGCACCGGCTCACGCCGAATACGCATGTGCTCTGCGCAAGCCCGACATATTTGTCACGACACGGCGTTCCGGAAGAAATCGATGATTTGAAAAAACACCGCTGCATACGGCACGAAATACTTGGGCTCGACAAGCATTGGGTATTCGAGGACAAAACAGGCGTGACTCACTTCCTGCCTCAAGGATCATTCTCGTCCAATATGTCGGATGCGGTTATTTCTGCGGCGATTTCAAATCAGGGCATTATTCTGATGCCGTATTGGCTGGTGGGTGCCGAGTTGGCCGCTGGAAAACTCGTTCCGATCATGGAAACCAGTTCCGCCAAACCCTTGCCAAAATACGGCGATTGGCTCTTTATCGCCTATCCGCCCCATAATCGCCATTCGATCAAGGTTCAGACCGTCAGGCAGAGATTGATCGCGTCGTTGCATGACGTCGGGCATCCGGTCGACGCTGCGTCAGAAAGCCGATAGCGGCCGCATCGCTCGCCCGGGTAATCGCATCACGACAACCGGCATCGTGCTCACAGCGCCATGCGGTGAGCACGATGCCGATGGCCAGATTTCCCGCGTCGAGACACCACCTCTTGACGCCTCACAGTCAATCGAGCCGCCCGCGCAACTCGTCGAACGGAATCATTACGTGCGTGCGATACGCGGGCCGCGCTTTCAGCCGTTCGTACCACGCTTGCACGTGCGGGATGTCCGGCCGCGCGATGTCGAGTTCGAAATAGCGATACAGGTGCGTGCCGGTCGCGATGTCGGCGAGCGTGAGCGCGTCGCCCGCGAGAAACGGTTGCCCGGCCAACACGGCATCGAGCGTCCGGAAGTGCTGCGCGCACTGCGCGATGCTTTGTTCGACGCGCGCCGTGTCGCGCTGCTCGGGCGGCGTCCGGAAGAAGCCGCGGAACACGCCGTTCAGGAACGTCGGCTGCAGCGTGGTTTGCGACCAGTCCATCCAGCGGTCGGCGCGCGACTGTTCGGCGGGATCGTCACGCCAGAAGCCGGGGCGTCCGTAACGCGCGGCGAGGTAGCGCAGGATGCTGTGCGATTCCCAGACGACCGTGCCGCCGTCGTCGATCACGGGCACGCGCCCGTGCGGGTTCATCGCGAGAAAAGCGGGCGTGTCGAGCACGCCGAACTGCCCGCCGGCCGGCACGTGCCGATGCGCGAGCGCGAGCTCGTCGACGAGCCACATCACCTTCTGGACGTTGAATGCGTTGCGGCGCCCCCATACGGTCAGCATGCCGGCCTCCTTGTGTCGTACGGAATGGAATCGCGGACAGTGTAAACGCCGCAGGCGCGCACCGCGGTGCGCGCCTGCCGGCTGTCGTCGATGTCGCCGAGCGGCGACGCGATCAGAACTTGTGGCGAATCCCGACGATCGCGAGTTCCTGCGTATCGGTGCCGGAGTTCACGCCATACGAGCCGACCGACGCAGCAGCCTTCACGACCGCGCCGTTCGCGTTGAGCGTGTTGCCGCTCGCCTTCTGGTAGCCGAACAGCGCATACAGGTCGGTGCGCTTCGACAGCGCGTAGTCCGCACCGAGGTTGACCTGGTTGTAGTGCGCGGACGCCGGGCCCGTCAGCGACGTGTAGTTGTAGCCGACGCCCGCGCGCAGCGCCGGCGAGAACTGCCAGTTGAAGAACGCCGAGCCGTTGTTGAACTTCGCGTTCTGGCTGAAGGCCGACAGCGTGTCCGCGCCGTACTGCGTATTCGAATACGCGAGGCCGAAGGTGGCCGGCCCGGCCACGTACTGGCCGGCCACGCGCACGATCTGGATCGACTTCGCGCTCGAGAAGCCCTGGTTGATCACGGTGTTGAACAGCGTGTCCGAGCTGCTCGACCAGTTGCGCACGCCGTTTGCGACGGTGGAGCCGCCGTTCGCGTAGAAGAAGCCGGCACCGAGCGACAGCGGCCCGTTCGCGTAGCTTGCGCCGAAGCTGTACGTGCGGCCGCTGCCGGTGGCGCCCGCGACACCGCCGAAGCCGTACAGGCCCTCGAACTGGAAGCCCGAGATCAGCGGGCTCGTGTATTTCACCGAGTTGCTGACGCGCAGGCTGTTGTCGTAGTTGTCGAGATCGCCCGGCGTCGCGAACACGCCGCCGAAATAGTTGTCCTGCGTGAGACCCTGCACGAGATCGACGACCGGATCGTACTGGCGGCCGAGCGTCACGGTGCCGTACGTGCTGCTCGAGAGGCCGACGACGGCCTTGCGGCCGAATTCGCGCTGGCCCTGGCCGAGTGCGCCGGTGCCGATGTTGAAGCCGTTCTCGAGCTGGAACAGCGCGGCCAGGCCGCCGCCGAGATCCTCGGTGCCGCGCAGCCCCCAGCGGCTGCCCGACAGGTTGCCGCTGCTGAACTTGACGAGGCTCGACGCGTTGCTGCCGTTCGCGTTCTGCGCGTTGTGCACGTATGCGATGCCGGCATCGACGATGCCGTACAGCGTGACGCTGCTTTGTGCGTGAGCGCCAGCGGCATAGAGCGCGGCCGGCAGCGTGAGCAGTGCGAGTGAACGGATCTGTTTCATTGTTGGATTCCCCCGTTGGTCGAATGGTCTGACGAGTCGGTGAACGATACGGACAGCGCATCGTCAAGGGAACCAATAAATTGTCGGATCGTTATGAGGCGGCGCGGGGATGGATGCGTGCGCAACCGGCCGGCGGCCGGTGCGCGGGAAACTCATGCGTCGTGTCGTCGCGACGCGTTTCTCAGCACGAGCGTCATCAACTGCCGGCGTGAATCGACGCCGAGCTTCGCGAATGCGCGCTTCGCGTACGTGTCGACGGTGGACGTCTTGAGCCCCATCGACTGCGCGATCGCAGCCGAGGTCATGCCCTGGATGAACGACGCGCACACGTGCATCTCGCGCGCGGTCAGCCGTTCCTGCCATTCCGGCAGCCATTGCGCGACGTGGTCGAGATCGAGTTCGTCGCACTCGCCGCCGTCGGCCGACACCGCGCCGAGCAGCCGCTTGTGCGCGGACGCCAGCGGCAGCACCACCTGCGACAGTTGCTTCAGCAGGCTCAACTCCTTCAATGAAAACGGCGGCAGCCGCCGCGAGCGCGCGATCGAGATCGAATAGCGCGTGCCGAGCGTGACGCCGGCGATCACGCATTCGTCGTGGATGTCGCCGCTGTCGAAGAACTGATGGCGGATCTCGCTCGCGACGCGCTGCGCGGACACCTGTACGAGCTGCATGTCGCTTTCGCTGTCGATGGCCGCGTAGGTCGCATCGTCGCTCGCATAGCTCCGGTAGTAGTGGCGCATCACCTGGGTGATGAGTTCCGGCTCGCGGCCGAAGCTGCCGATCCAGCCGACGCTGCGCCGGCCTGACGACGCGACCCGTTCGTAGTCGAGGTGCACCGCGTCGAAGTCGGCGTAGCGCACGAGCGTGTCGTAGACGGCGCGCATGAACTGCGGCGTGCCGACGGCCTGCGCGATATCGCCCAGCGTTTCGGTCACGAATGCGACGTGACTCAGCGGCAGATCGGGGGAGGGGAGCGCAGCGTCCATGGCCTCGGGTATCAGGAAATTTCAGGTGGCGCTACTCGTATCACGACGATTTTCGATTGCCTAGATGGGAATCCACTCAAACGGCCCCGGCACGCGACATCGCTTGTCCCGGTTTTCGGGACTGACGGTGCGAATCGCGATCTCTACATTGACCCCTGTGCCGAAACCGTCTGACGGCGTTGCCGCGAGTCCGCCCGAGCGTGATGCAACAGCCGATTACAACTCTCTGGAGATCCCCATGCGTGTCCGATTTCGCTGTCGTCCGGCCGTCCGTGCCATGTTCTTCATGTCGGCGGGCCTTGCCGCCGCGGCAAGCCTGCCGGTGCGTGCCGGCGATGCCAACCTGAACGTCTACAACTGGTCCGAATACATCGCGAAGGACACGGTGCCGGTGTTCGAGAAACAGGCGGGCATCAAGGTCCGCTACGACAGCTACGACAGCGACGACACGCTGCAGACCAAGCTGCTGGCCGGCAGCTCGGGCTACGACATCGTCGTGCCGACGTCGAACTATCTCGCGCAGCAGATCCAGGCCGGCGTGTACCAGAAGCTCGACAAGTCGAAGCTGCCGAATCTCGCGAACCTCGACCCGGTGCTGATGAAGATGGTCGCGAAGGCCGACCCGGGCAACCAGTACGGCGTACCGTGGGCGTGGGGCACGACGGGCATCGGCTACAACGTCGAGGCCGTCCGGAAGCGGCTCGGCGACAACGCGCCGACCGACAGCTGGGCGCTGCTGTTCGACCCGGCGAACGCGGCGAAGCTGAAAGGCTGCGGCATCTCGCTGCTCGACGCGCCGGACGCCGCGTTCGCGGCGGCGCTGCAGTACATGGGCAAGGATCCGGAGAGCAAGAATCCGGCCGATTACCAGGCGGCCTACGACGTGCTGAAGAAGATCCGCCCGTACGTCACGCAGTTCAGCTCGGCCGGCTATGCGGACGACCTGGCGAACAACGACGTGTGCGTCGTGCTCGGCTGGTCGGGCGACGTCGGCATCGCGCGGCGGCGCACGCTGGACGCGAAGCGCGCGTACGAAATCCGCTATGTGAATCCGAAGGAAGGCGGCCTGCTGTGGTTCGACGTGATGGCGATCCCGAAGGATGCGCCGCATCCGGAAGCCGCGCTGAAATGGATCAACTACATCGAGGATCCGAAGACCAACGCGGCGATCACGAACGAAATCTTCTACCCGAGCGCCAACAAGGCCGCGCGCCCGTTCGTGACGCCGGCGATCGTGCAGGACCCGGGCATCTACCTGTCCGATGCGACGATCGCGAAGACGTCGCTTGCGATGCCGCGCAGCGCCGAGATCGCGCGGATGCAGAACCGTCTGTGGCTGCAGTTGAAGTCGGGCGGTTGAGGAGGCGGCCATGAACCACACCCTGCCCGATGCGCCGGCCGCGGCCGGCGCCACCCGCGCGACGAACGACGCGTTCGTGCGCATCGAAAACGTCGTGAAGAAATTCGGCGACAGCACGGCCGTCGACAACGTGAACCTGACGATCGCCAAGAACGAGCTGTTCGCGCTGCTCGGCAGCTCGGGCTGCGGCAAGTCGACGTTGCTGCGCATGCTCGCCGGGCTCGAGACGGCCACCTCCGGCAAGATCTTCGTCGATGGCGAGGATCTTGCGTCGCTGCCGCCGTACCGCCGCCCGGTGAACATGATGTTCCAGTCGTACGCGCTGTTCCCGCACATGACGGTCGAATCGAACGTTGCGTTCGGCCTGAAACAGGAAGGCACGCCGAAGCACGAGATCAAGGAACGCGTGGCCGATGCGCTCGCGCTGGTGCAGATGAGCAAGTACGCGCAGCGCAAGCCGCATCAACTGTCAGGCGGCCAGCAGCAGCGTGTCGCGTTGGCCCGCTCGCTGGTCAAGCGCCCGAAGCTCTTGCTGCTCGACGAGCCGATGTCCGCGCTCGACAAGAAGATCCGCCAGAAAACCCAGCTCGAACTCGTGAACATCATCGAGAAGGTCGACGTGACCTGCGTGATGGTCACGCACGACCAGGAAGAGGCGATGACGATGGCCAGCCGCCTCGCGGTGATGAGCGAAGGCAGGATCGTGCAGATCGGCTCGCCCGGCGAAGTCTACGAATACCCGAACAGCCGCTTCTCCGCCGAATTCATCGGCTCGACCAATCTGTTCGAGGGGCGCGTGGTCGAGGACGAGCCCGATCACATCTTCGTCGAAAGCGACGATCTCGAAGCACGCATGCATGTGAACCATGGCGTGACGGGCCCGCTCGGGATGCCGGTCGGCATCTCGGTGCGTCCGGAACGCGTGCACGTGTCGCGCGAGAAGCCGGGTTCGAAACACAACTGGGCGCGCGGCGTCGTGACCGACATCGCGTACATGGGCAGCTACTCGCTGTACCACGTGCGCTTGCCGAGCGGCAAGACGGTCGTGTCGAACCTGTCGAGCTCGCACCTGATGAACGACAACGCACCGGCGTGGAACGACGACGTGTTCGTGTCGTGGTCGCCGGCGAGCGGCGTCGTGCTGACGCAATGAGGACGCCACGATGAGAACCTCCGCTTCCACGCCGTCCGCGCCGGTGTCGACCGGCGCCGCGAGCGCCGGCACCGGCCGCGCGCGCCCGGGCCGTTTCGCGATGCTGTCGCGCTTCCTGCCGTCGGGCCGCAGCGTCGCGATCGGCGTGCCGTTCCTTTGGCTCGCGATCTTCTTCGCGCTGCCATTCGTGCTGGTGCTGAAGATCAGCTTCGCCGACCAGATGCTCGGCATCCCGCCGTACACCGCACTTGCGCGGCTGGAGGCGGGCACCGTGCAGGTCGCGCTGTCGCTGAAACATTACGCGCTGCTGCTGCAGGACGACCTGTACCTGAACACCTATGTCAGCTCGCTGAAGATGGCCGCGGCGTCGACGCTGATGTGCCTGCTGGCCGGCTACCCGATCGCGTACTTCATTGCACGCTCGACGCCGGCCCGCCGCAACCTGCTGATGATGGCCGTGATGCTGCCGTTCTGGACGTCGTTCCTGATCCGCGTCTATGCGTGGGTCGGGATCATGAAGGACGACGGGCTGCTGAACCACGTGCTGGCGGCGCTCGGCGTGATCGCGACACCGCTGCGCCTGTATCACACCGACGCGGGCGTCTACATCGGGATGGTCTATTCGTACCTGCCGTTCATGGTGATGCCGCTGTACGCGCACCTCGTGAAGATGGACCTCACGCTGCTCGAGGCCGCGAACGATCTCGGCGCGACGCCGTGGTCCGCGTTCTGGCGCATCACGCTGCCGTTGTCGCGCAACGGCATCCTCGCGGGCAGCCTGCTCGTGTTCATCCCGGCGGTCGGCGAATACGTGATCCCCGAGCTGCTCGGCGGCGCGAACACGCTGATGCTCGGCCGCGTGATGTGGGATGAGTTCTTCAACAACATGGACTGGCCGATGGCGTCCGCGGTGACGGTGACGATGGTGCTGCTGCTGCTCGTGCCGATGGCATTGCTCCATTACAGCCAGACCGAAGCGGAGGCCAAGCCATGAACCGCGCAAATCGCATCCTGTCCGCGTGCGTGCTGGGCGCGGGCTTCCTGTTCCTGTACATCCCGATCGTCAGCCTGGTCGTGTATTCGTTCAACGCATCGAAGCTGGTGACGGTGTGGTCGGGCTTCTCGCTGAAGTGGTACGGCGCGCTGCTGCACGACGACGAGCTGCTCACGGCCGCATGGCTGTCGCTGAAGATCGCGCTGCTGACGGCGACCGCGTCGGTCGCGATCGGCACCTGGGCCGGCTTCGTGCTGGCCCGCATGGGGCGCTTTCGCGGCTTCACGCTGTACGCCGCGATGATCAACGCGCCGCTGGTGATTCCGGAAGTGATCCAGGGCATCTCGCTGCTGCTGCTGTTCGTCGCGATGCAGCAGACCTTCGGCTGGCCGGTCGGGCGCGGCTGGCTGACGATCTGGATCGGCCACGTGATGCTGTGCCTGTCGTTCGTCGCGGTGATCGTGCAGTCGCGCGTGAAGGAGCTCGATCGTTCGATCGAGGAAGCCGCGCTCGATCTCGGCGCGCGGCCGTGGAAGGTGTTCTTCGTGATCACGCTGCCGCTGATCGCGCAGGCGCTGGTGTCCGGCTGGCTGCTCGCGTTCACGGTGTCGATCGACGACGTGATCCTGTCCGCGTTCCTGTCGGGCCCCGGCTCGACGACGCTGCCGCTCGTCGTGTTCTCGCGCGTGCGGATGGGGCTCAACCCGGAGATGAATGCGCTCGCCACGGTGTTCATCACCGTCGTGACGATCGGCGTCGTCGTCGTGAACCGCGCGATGCTGGCCCGCGAGCGGCGGCAGGCGCGCGACACGCGGATGTGGCACGCGGCATCCGCGTCCGAGGCATCCGGCACGCCCGCGTCGCCCTCCGCCATGCCGCCCGCGCGCCCGCCGGCCGCGCCGCCGCTGCACGACCGTATCCCGCATCCCACGAAGTGACGAACAAAGACGAACGACAAGGAGACATTCCATGAAAAAGAAGATGCTCTGCGCGCTGATCGCAGGAGCGTTGCCGGGGCTGGCCGCGGCGAACTCGAGCACCGACCAGATCCGGACGCTGCAGCAGCAGATCGCGGTGCTGCAGCGGCAGATGAGCGCGCTGCAATCGCAGCTCGGCGCGAAGCCTTCGGCCGTACCGGCCGCGGCAAACGCGGCGAACGCGTCCAACGCGGCGACCGGCGCGGCGGCTGACCCGTCCGCACCCGGCTACGGGCAGGCAGCGGCCGTGCTGACCAACGACGACGTGTCTGAAATCCGGCAGCAGGTCGCGAACCAGCAGTTGAAGGTCGATTCGCTGACCGATGCCGCGCGCACGGGCCCGATCGCGGGGCTGTCGGTGACGGGCTATCTCGATCCGACCTACCTGTACAACCGGGGCGCCGGCACGTCGTCGTTCCAGTTCGCGAACCACGAGAACGCGTACACCTATTACAACAGCACGTTCGGCGACGTATTCCTCGACATCAAGAAGACCTTCGGGGTCGGCCCGACCGCGCCGTCCGCGGAAATCACGCTGATGCCGAACCGCGGCGCGGGCCTGTCGATGATGACGGGCAGCGGCTCGAGCGGCCTGAACATCATCAACACGGCCGTGCTGACCGTGCCGTTGTCGGGCACGACGGCGCTCACCGGCGGCCTCATGACGGGCTTCGGCGGCTACGAGTACCAGCAGTCGAACATGATGCTGACGCTCACGCACAACCTGCTGTACGACTTCTCCGATCCGGGTTCGTCGATCGGCGCGGGCCTCAACTACCAGAGCCCGGACGGCCACTGGGCGTGGAAGTTCTTCGTCGGCAACGAGCAGTTCCGCAGCGCGGGCGCGGTCACGCAGACCGGCGTGAACGCGCTCGGCGACCCGATCACGACCAGCAACAAGGTGCCGACCTTCACCGCGCGGGTCGATTACCTGCACGGCAGCGCGCTCGACGTCGGCGGCTCGATCAGCATCGGCCGCCAGACGCTGCCGAGCGCGGTCGATCCGGCGACCGGCAACGTGCGCTACGGCGTCGGCGGCAACGCACCGAGCGCGTACGGCGCGTTCTTCTTCGGCGAAGCCGATGCGACCTACACGCTCGCCGATGCGCAGTACAACGCCGAGTTCGACTACGGCCAGCAGCAGCACGGCGCGTTCAACGGCGGGCTCGCGCAGTGGTTCGGGCTGTCGCTGCTCGCGCACCGCAAGTTCAACGCGCCGGTGGTCGGCCGCATGGGCGCGACGCTGCGCTACGACCTGCTGGTGAACCGGAAGAACGGCGGCGGCGGCTCGTCGATCGGCCTGAACGGCAACGGGATGGATCCGTACAACGGCTTCGGCATCGATGCGGACTGTCTCGCGATGTCGAAGGCGAACGGCGGCGTCGGCTTCGAATGCAAGGGTGCGACGCGGCAGGCCGCCGTATTCGACGTGCTGTTCTACCCGACCCAGCAAGTGACGGTGAAGGTCGAATACCGGCACGACTGGGCGAGCAACAAGGTGTTCCTGCGTCACGACGGGTCGTACCAGAAGTCGAACGACCTGCTCGCCACCCAACTCATCTACGCGTTCTGACGCGACGCCGTTCGCGAGTCTTGCACATGCTCAAGTTCGAAAACCAGCAACATGTTCAGTCCTACTACGCAGCGACGGCCAACAACCGTGCGCAGCATCCGTCGCTCGACGGGGCCGTGACGGCCGACGTCTGCGTGATCGGCGGCGGGCTCACGGGCCTGTCCGCGGCACTCGATCTCGCCGAGCGCGGCCATTCGGTCGTGCTCGTGGAGGCGTCGAAGATCGGCTGGGGCGCGAGCGGACGCAACGGCGGCCAGCTGATTGCCGGGTACGCGTGCGACATCGACACGTTCTCGGCTTACCTGCCGGAAGACGACGTGCGGCGCGTATGGGCGATGGGGCTGGAGTCGGTCGAGATCGTCCGGCAGCGGGTCGAGCGGTACGGCATCGATTGCGACCTGACCTCCGGCTTCCTGACTGCCGCGAACAAGCCACGCCATCTCGATGCGCTGCGCGCGTGGCGCGATACCGCCGCGAGTCGCTTCGGCTATCGCGGCTACGAGGTCGTCGAGCGCGCCGACATGCCGCGCTTCGTCGCGTCGGACCGTTACGTCGGCGGCCTCCGCTACGAAGGCAGCGGCCATCTGCATCCGCTGAACTACACGCTCGGCCTCGCGCGGGCGGCGCGCGAAGCCGGCGTGACGATCCACGAGGACACGCCCGCGCTCGCGCTCGATCGTGCCGCGCCGCATCACCGCGTCAGGTGCGCGCGCGGTCACGTGGATGCCCGTCATGTCGTGCTGGCCTGCAACGCGTACCTGGGGCAGCTGGCGCCGGCGCTCGCGCGCAAGATCATTCCGGTCGCGACGTACCTGATCGCGACGGAGCCGCTCGGCGACGCGCGCGCGGCCGAGACGATGCCCGCCGATGCGGCGATCTGCGATACCAATTCCGCGCTCGACTATTTCCGGCTGACGCGCGACCGACGGCTGCTGTGGGGCGGCAAGGCCAGCAGCTCGACGAACGCGCCGCGCGACCTCGCGGCCGCGATGCGGCGCGACATGCTGAAGACGTTCCCGCAGCTGGCCGATGTGCGGATCGACTACGCGTGGGGCGGCCTGATCGACGCGACGATGAATCGCGCGCCGCATTTCGGCCGGCTCGAGCCGACCGTGTATTTCGCGCAGGGCTTTTCCGGGCACGGCGTCAACGTGACGGGCCTCGCGGGGCGGCTGATCGCGGAAGCGATCGACGCGCAGGCCGCGCGCTTCGACCTGTTCGGCCGGATTCGCCATCGCGACTTTCCGGGCGGGCGCGCGCTGCGCACGCCGATGCTGGCGCTCGCGATGACCTGGCACCGGATGATGGACCTGCTCTGACCCGCGCGGGCGGTTCGCCCCGCCGCGCGGCACCGAAACGTTTCGAATCTCTCATGCCCTGGAGGCACTCATGACCAACATCACGAATCTCGTCGACCTGATGCGGGCACCGGCGAAGCTCACGCAGAGCCGCGTGCCGAGCGGGCTGCTGCTCGACGGCAATCCGCTGCAGACGCTGTCGCATCACTACATCAGCCCGTGCGGGCAGTTCAGCTGCGGGATCTGGGAATGCACGCCCGGCCGCTGGACGATCGAGTACGACGAGTCGGAGTATTGCGAGATGCTGAGCGGCGTCGCGATCGTGCGCGATGCGGACGGCCGCGAGCGCGTGCTGCGCGCGGGCGACCGCTTCGTGATTCCGCCGGGTTTTCGCGGCACGTGGGAAGTCGTCGAAAAGTGCCGCAAGATCTATGCGTCGCACGCACCTCAGGCAGGGCAGCCGGGCGCGTAACGCGCGGCCGGTTCAGCACAACCATCGAGATCAACGAGGAGCAACCCATGACCCAGGAATTGTGGCGTCTCAGCGCGGCCGAGATGGCCGAGCGCGTCGCGCGTCGCGACGTGTCTGCCACCGAACTCACGCGCAGCTGCCTGCAGCGGCTTGAAGCGGTGAACCCCGTCATCAACGCGATCGTCGACGTGATGGCCGACAGCGCGTTGCAGGCCGCGTCCGATGCCGACGCCGCGATCGCGCGGGGCGCGCCGGTCGGCCCGCTGCACGGCGTGCCGGTGACCGTGAAGATCAACGTCGACACGGCCGGATGCGCGACGACCAACGGCGTGCGCGCGTTTTCGGACCTGATCGCGCACGAGGACAGCCCGGTGACCGCGAACCTGCGCAAGGCCGGCGCGATCGTGATCGGGCGCAGCAATGCGCCGGCATTTTCGTATCGCTGGTTCACCGACAACGACCTGCACGGCCGCACGTCGAATCCGTGGGATGCGTCGTTGACGCCGGGCGGCTCCAGCGGCGGTGCGGCGGCTGCCGTGGCCGCCGGCATCGGCGCGATCGCGCACGGCAACGACCTGGGCGGTTCGATCCGCTACCCGGCCTATGCGTGCGGCGTCGCCGGGCTGCGTCCCAGCACCGGGCGCGTGCCGGCGTACAACGCCACGCAGTCGAAGGACCGCACGCTTGCGGTGCAGCTCGCCTCCGTCCAGGGCCCGCTCGCGCGCACGGTCGGCGACCTGCGGCTCGCGCTCGATGCAATGGCGGCAGGCGACGCGCGCGACGCATGGTGGATGCCGGTCGCGCCGACTGCGCATGAAGCCGCGTTCCCCGCGCGCGTGGCCGTGTGCCCGGCGCTGCCGGGCGTGCCGTCCGATCCGGTGGTGGTCGACGCGATCCGGCAGGCCGCGCGCTGGCTTGAAGAAGCAGGCTGCATCGTCGAGGAAGCAGTGCCGCCGCGGATCGCCGAAGCGTGCGAACTGTGGCTGGACCTGGTGACCAACGAGGCGCGCGGCGGCCTCGGCGACGTGATCATGCAGCACGGCGACGCGGCGATCCGTACCGCGTTCGCGAGCCAGCGCCATCTCGCGAAGCCGCTGGACCTCGAGGGTTACATGAACGGCCTCGCGCGGCGCACGGCGTTGCTGCGCGACTGGCAGCAATTCTTCACGCGCTATCCGCTGCTGCTGATGCCGGTGTCGTGCGCGCAGCCGTTCGCGATCGACGCCGATCAGCACGGCGACGACGCGATGCGCGCGATCGTCGAGCAGCAGGGGCCGCTGCTCGCGACCGCACTGCTCGGGCTGCCGGGGCTGTCGGTGCCGACCGGTATCCGCGACGGCGTGCCGACCGGCGTGCAGCTCGTCGCCGGACGCTTCCAGGAAGCGCTGTGTCTCGCCGCAGGCGAAGCGATCGAGGCGCGTGCGGGCATCTTTACGCCGATCGATCCGGTCACCGGGTCGTGACGCGCGACTTTTCACGAGTAAACGCATGAATCAACCGACATTCGAAGACTGGCAGGCGCGCGCGGCCGTGTTGCGGATCGACGGGCGCGCATTCATCGACGGCGAGGCGCGCCACGCGCAAACCGGCGCGACCTTCGCCAGCGTGAGTCCGATCGACGGTTGCGTGCTCGCGCACGTGGCCGATTGCGGCGCCGACGACGTCGACCTCGCGGTCGCGGCCGCGCGCCGCGCGTTCGATGCGCGGAGTTGGGCCGGCATGAACCCGCGCGCCCGCAAGGCGGTGCTGCAGCGCTGGGCCGTGCTGATGCGCGAGCATCTCGACGAGCTCGCGCTGCTCGAGACGCTCGACACCGGCAAGCCGATCGCCGATACCACGGCGATCGACGTGCCGGCCGCCGCGCATTGCGTCGACTGGTATGCGGAAGCGATCGACAAGGTCGGCGGCGAAGTCGCGCCGGTGGACCCTCATCTGGTCGGGCTCGTCACGCGCGAGCCGATCGGCGTCGTCGCGGCCGTCGTCCCGTGGAATTTCCCGCTGCTGATGGCCGCATGGAAATTCGCGCCGGCGCTCGCGGCCGGTAACAGCGTCGTGCTCAAGCCGTCCGAGAAATCGCCGCTCACCGCGATTCGCGTCGCGCAGCTCGCGTGCGATGCGGGCGTGCCGCCCGGCGTGTTCAGCGTCGTGCCGGGCGGTGCGGAGCCGGGCAGGGCGCTCGCGCTGCATCCCGACGTCGACTGCATCGCGTTTACGGGATCGACCCGCACGGGGCAGCAGATCATGGCGTGCGCCGCGCAGTCGAACCTGAAGCGCGTGTGGCTCGAGCTCGGCGGCAAGTCGCCGAACATCGTGCTGCGCGATTGCCCCGATCTCGACCGCGCCGCGCAGGCTGCCGCCGACGCGATCTTCTTCAACATGGGCGAAGTGTGCACGGCCGGGTCGCGCCTGCTCGTGCATCGCGACATCAAGGACGCATTCGTCGCGAAGCTGGTCGATGCGTCGCGGCGCTTCGCACCCGGGCATCCGCTCGATCCGTCGGTGACGATGGGGGCGATCGTCGATCGCACGCAGCTCGATCGCGTGATGGGGTATATCGGCGCCGGGCGCGACGAGGGCAAACTCGTCACGGGCGGCGCGCGCGTGCGCGAGGAGACGGGCGGGTTCTATGTCGAGCCGACGGTGTTCGAGGTGAAGCCCGACGCGAAGATCGCGCGTGAAGAGATCTTCGGGCCGGTGCTGTCGGTGATCGTGTTCGACGATGTCGACGAGGCCGTGCGGATCGCCAACGACACCGAGTATGGACTGGCCGCGGCCGTATGGTCGGCGGATCTCTCGACCGCGCATGCCGTTGCGCGGCGGCTGCGCGCGGGCACCGTGTGGGTCAACTGCTATGGCGACGGCAGCGACGACATGAACTTCCCGTTCGGCGGCTACAAGCTGTCGGGCAACGGCCGCGACAAGTCGCTGCATGCGCTCGACAAGTACACCGAGCTGAAGTCGACGGTCGTGCGGTTGTAGCGTGGAAGGCAACGCGCGGCCTCGATAACGAGGCCGCGCGTCTCACGCATCCGGATGAGCGCCTTACTGCTCCGCTTGTTCCGCGTCCGCCGTTTCACCGAGGAACCCGCCGCTCTGGTGCGTCCACAGGGCTGCATAGATGCCGCCGGCCTGCAGCAGCTGCAGGTGCGTACCTTCCTCGACGATGCGCCCTTCGTCGAGCACGATCAGCCGGTCCATCGCCGCGATGGTCGACAGCCGGTGCGCGATCGCGATCACCGTCTTGCCGCTCATCAGATCGTCGAGGCTGCGCTGGATCGCGACTTCGACCTCGGAGTCGAGCGCGCTGGTCGCTTCGTCGAGCACGAGGATCGGCGCGTCCTTGAGCATCACGCGCGCGATCGCGACGCGCTGCCGCTGGCCGCCCGACAGCTTCACGCCGCGCTCGCCGACCTCGACGTCGTAGCCGCTGCGGCCGTGGCGGTCGCGCAGCCGGTCGATGAACTCGGACGCTTCCGCGCGCACGGCCGCGTCGTGCATCTCGCGCTCGGTCGCGTCGGGGCGCCCGTACAGCAGGTTCTCGCGCATCGTCCGGTGCAGCAGCGACGTATCCTGCGTGACCATCCCGATCGCACTGCGCAGGCTGTCCTGCGTCACATGCGCGATGTCCTGCCCGTCGATCCGGATCGTGCCGCCGCCCACGTCGTAGAAGCGCAGCAGCAGGTTCACGAGCGTCGACTTGCCGGCCCCCGAGCGGCCGATCAGGCCGATCCGCTCGCCGGGCCGGATCGTCAGGTTCAGGCCGTCGAACACCGCGCGGTCGTTGTCCTCGTGCGCGAACTGCACGTTGTCGAACACGATCCCGCCGCGCTGCACCGCGAGCGGCTTCGCGTCGGGCGCGTCGACCACGCTGCGTACCTTCGTCAGCGTGTTGATGCCGTCCTGGATCGTGCCGACGTTCTCGAACAGCTCGGTCATCTCCCACATGATCCAGTGCGAATAGCTCGACAGGCGCAGCGCCATCGCGATCACCGCCGCGACCACGCCCGCGCTCACCTCGCCGTGCATCCACAGAACCAGCGCGAGGCCGGTCGAGCCGACCAGCAGCAGCGTCGACAGCAGGTGGTTGACGACCTCGAACGCACTGACGAGGCGCATCTGCGCGTCGCCGGTCGCCTTGAACGCTTCCATCGCGCGGCGCGCGTGGTCGGCTTCCCGCCGCGTGTGCGAGAACAGCTTCACGGTCGTGATGTTCGAATACGCGTCGGTGATGCGGCCCGTCATCAGTGCGCGCGCATCGGCCTGCCGGCTGCCGACGGCACCGAGGCGCGGCACGAAAAACGCGCACGCCAGGCCGTAGCCGAGCGCCCACAGCGCGAGCGGGATCATCAGCCGCCAGTCGAAGCTGGCCGCGAGCGCGAGGATGCCGATCAGGTACGCGGCGACGCCGATCACGACGTCGACCGACATGAACAGCGCGTCGCGCACCGCGAGCGCGGTCTGCATGATCTTGGTCGTCACGCGGCCCGCAAATTCGTTCGCGTAGAACGACAGGCTCTGGTCGAGCATCAACCGGTGAAACAGCCAGCGCAGCCGCATCGGGAAGTTGATCGCGAGCACCTGGTGCTTGACCATCGTATGCAGCGCGATCAGCAGCGTACTGCCGGCGAGAATCGCCGCGAAACCGGCGAGCGTGCCGTAGTGCCGGCCGCCGAAATTGGCTGGCGTCGCGGACGCGAGCCAGTCGACCACGCGGCCCATCATCGCGAACAGCGCGGCTTCGTACGCGGCCAGCGCGGCCGACGTCAGCGCGATCAGCAGGACCCAGCTGCGCGCGCCTTTCGTGCACGCCCAGACGAACGAGAAGAACCCCCGCGGCGGCGTGGCGGGATCTTCGAGCGGGAAAGTCGGCAGGCGCCGTTCAAACCACGAAAACATTGAAACCTCTCCTTGATGCGGCCACGCCGACCGGCGCGGCCCGTATTGCCCGTTTCATGCGCGACGCCCTGCGCGGCGCCGTCGTGTTGCACACGTGTTCACTGCGCGCGGATCCACGTTTCGATCGGGCCGAGCGTGCCCGGTGCATAGGCATGGCGCCCGAGCGCCGTGTACAGCCACTGCTTCCACGTCGGCCAGTCGGACTCGAGCTGGTAGTCGAACCAGCTGCCACGCAGCAGCGCATGCGTCGCACCGGGCACGACCACCACGCGCCGGTCGGGCCGGTTCGCGAACGCATGCGTATAAGCGTTTGCCTCGTCGACCGGATCGACATTGCGGTCCAGCGCGCCCCACACGGCCAGCACGGGCCCCTGCATGGTCGCGAGCGCCTGTGACGCGTCTTCCAGGTAGTTGCGCGCGATGAAGCCGAAGCGGCGCGGCTCGATGTCGGGGCGGCGGCGCGGATCGGCCGGCACGTCCGCCTGGCCGAAGATCGCGTCGTTGTCGCGTCGCTCGGCGGCCAGTGTCGCATCGATTCGATCCGGCTGCAGGCCGGTTGCCTGGAGCTGCTGTCGCGTCAGGTAAGTGCCTTGCCGGCGCCAGCTGACGGCGCCGCCGACGATCACCGAAAACGCGGGCCGCACCGCATTCGCGACGCGCGGAATGACCCAGCCGCCCTGCGAGAAGCCGAGCAGGCCGATCTTGGGCGCTGGACCGACGGCGGCGCGCACGCGCGCCATCGCGGCGATCGTTTCGTTCGCGCGGTCCTGCATCGATTGCGTGAGCCAGTCGCCGCTGCTGCGGCCGGTGCCTTGCTTGTCCCAGGCGAACACGCCGATGCCGGCGTCGAGCAGGCTGTTGACGAGCGGCAGCATCGCGTCGTCCGAGAAGCGCGTGCGCGGCCCGTCGCCGTGGACGAGCAGCACGATCGGCGCATTGGGTGCGTGGGCCGGCAGCGCGAGCGTGCCGACGAGGGCGGCGTCGCCGGCGCGGAATGCGAGCGTCGAAACCTCCGCGCCCTTCAGCTCGAAGTCGGACAGGCCGCGCAACGCGATTGCGCCGACCGCTGCGAGCAGGAGCAGGACGAGCGCGATGCCGGCAATGACGGTTCGTTTCAAGAGGCCCTCGGAGCGGTGGTGTGAGCGGAGGTCGCAGGCGGCACGTACGCGGGCACGATGCCTTGACGCCTGCATGACGTCGCCACGATAATAGATCGACTAATCAGTCTAATAAAGATTTGAGCCAACGTCGAGCACGGAGTTCCTGTTGAGAAAGATCGACCCTGAAAGAGTGGAAGCGAAGCGGCGCCAGATCCTGGACGCCGCGATCGACTGTTTTGCGCGCGACGGCTTCCACGCGACGTCCACGGCCGCGATCTGCAAGGCGGCCGGCATGAGCCCCGGCAACCTGTTCCACTATTTCCCGACGAAGGCGGCGATCATCGAGGCGGTCGCGCAGGAGGACCAGCGCGAGATGGCCGAACTGTTCGCGCGGCATGCGGACGTCGACGATGCGCTGACCGCGATCGAGGAGATCGCGCTGACGTTGATGGAACTGTCGAGCGATCCCGTCTATGCGCGCATCAGCGTCGAGACCGCGGCGGAGGCGACGCGTAATCCGGACGTCGCCGCGCTGTTCGCGGCGAACGAGGCGCAGGTGAAAGGACGGATGGTCGCGCTGATCAAGCGCGGCGTCGCGCAGGGGAAGATCGATGGCAGCCTGAAGCCCGATCTCGTCGCGACCTGGCTGCTCGCGCTCGCGGAAGGCGCGGTCGGGCGCGTCGTGTTCGAGCCGGGGTTCAAGCCGCGCGCACACCGGGCAATGCTGCGGACGATCATTCAGCGGATGTTGAAGCCGCAGTAAGTGTGGCGGCGCCGGTTCGACGCACGCCGGGTTCGGGCGTTATCCGAACCGGGCGCGCGCATCGTGCCCTCAAAAAAATCCTTGACTGTCTATCTATGAGTAGATAAAGTTCGCTCCATGGAAACGAAACCGACCGTCCGCGAACAGCTTCTCGACCACGCGATCACGCTGATGATGCTGCGCGGTTACAACGGCTTCAGCTATCGAGACCTGTCCGATCTGGTGGGCGTGAAGACGTCGAGCATCCACTACTACTTCCCGTCGAAGGACGATCTCGTGCTGGAAGCGGTGTCGGTCTACAGCGACGACGTCCTCTCGGCGATGCGGGCGATCGATCCGGCGCTGCCGGCCGACGTGAAGCTGAGCCTGTACACGAAGATGTTCGGCCGCACGCTCGGCGACGGCAACATGATCTGCCTGTGCGGGATGCTCGCGGCCGATATCGAATCGTTGCCGGAGAATGTGCGGCAGGCCGTGCAGGCGTTCTTCAAGGCCAACGAGAGCTGGCTTGCGGAATTGCTCGCGCAGGGCGCGAAGGAAGGCACGCTGCAGTTCAGCGGCCAGCCCGACACGGCTGCGCGCACGTTGTATGCGGCGTTCCAGGGCAGCGTGCTGGCCAGCCGGCTGTTCCACACGCGGGCGCGTCTCGAGGATGTCGAGGCGGTCTGGAAAACGCGGCCCTGACGGGCGGCGCGAGCGGTCAGGCGGTTCGCCGCCTTTTTATTGGATCTGGTTATCTATCTGGTGATAGATAGATGGCTTGGGCAGGTGGATCAACCGCCTGCATTTTTTGGGGATGTTTATCTATCTATGAGTAGATAAATTGGCGCGAAACCGACTGCCGAGCAGCCGGCACGCGGCCCCGGGTTGGAAGGCTGTTTCACTCACTGATTGAAAAGGAGTTGGTCATGTCGATCGAAAAAGTGCTGTACCGCGCCCATGCAAAAGCCACCGGCGGCCGTGACGGCCGCGCCACGGTGCCCGAGAGCAACCTCGACCTGAAGCTGGCCACGCCGCGCGAACTCGGCGGCGCGGGCGGCGCCGGCGCGAACCCCGAGCAGCTGTTCGCCGCCGGCTACAGCGCGTGCTTCATCGGCGCGATGAAGTTCGTCGCGGCCCGCGACAAGATCGCGATGCCCGCGGACGCCTCGATCGAAGGCAGCGTCGGCATCGGCGCGATCCCGAACGGCTTTGGCATCGAAGTCGAACTGAAGATCGCGCTGCCGGGCCTCGATCGCGATACCGCGCAGACGCTGATCGATCGCGCGCACCTCGTGTGCCCGTACTCGAACGCGACGCGCGGCAACATCGACGTCACGCTCACGCTCGTCTGATCGTACGCATTGCGAATCATCTACCGCCCCATTGTCATTCACAGATTGAGCCAAGGAGTTACACCATGAAGATCGTCAAGCCGCTGCTGATCGCTGCCGCCGCCGCGCTGTCCGCCACGACCACCGCGTTCGCCGCTGGCGCCGGCGCCGAAGCCGTCCGGCCCGATGCGACGACGAGTGCCTTTCTCGCCGCGCTGAACGGCCAGAAAGGCCCGGGCCTCGAAACGCTGAGCCCCGCGAAGGCACGCCAGGTGCTGGTCGATGCGCAGAACGGCGCGAAGGTCGACCTGTCGGGCATCGACGTGTCGAACCGCACGATCGAACAGGACGGCTTGTCCGTGCCGGTCACGATCGTCCGCCCGCAAGGCGCGACGGGCACGCTGCCGGTGTTCATGTTCATTCACGGCGGCGGCTGGGTGCTCGGCGATTTCCCGACGCACGAACGCCTCGTGCGCGACCTCGTCGTGCAATCGGGGGCCGTCGCGGTGTTCGTGAACTACACGCCGTCGCCGGAAGCGCATTACCCGGTCGCGATCAACCAGGCGTATGCGGCGACGAAGTGGGTGGCCGCGCACGGCGCGGAGATCGGCGTCGACGGCAGCCGCCTCGCGGTGGTCGGCAACAGCGTCGGCGGGAACATGGCGGCCGTGGTGGCGCTGATGGCGAAGGACAAGGGTGGGCCCGCGATCCGCTTCCAGGGGCTGATGTGGCCGGTGACCGACCACAACTTCAACACGGGCTCGTACAACGCGTATCAGCAGGGTCACTTCCTGACGCGGCCGATGATGAAGTGGTTCTGGGATGCCTATACGAAGAACGAAGCGCAGCGCAACGAGATCTACGCGTCGCCGCTGCGCGCGAGCACCGCGCAGTTGAAGGGCCTGCCGCCCGCGCTGATCCAGGTCGCGCAGTTCGACGTGCTGCGCGATGAGGGCGAAGCGTACGGCCGCAAGCTCGACGCGGCCGGTGTCGATGCGACGACTACGCGCTACGACGGCACCATCCATGATTTCGGCCTGCTGAATGCACTGGCCACGGATGCACCGACGAAGGCCGCGATGAAGGCGATGGCGAACGAGATCGCGACGCGGTTGAAGTAACGTGACGGGTTCGCACTCGCGCGGCCCCTGGGGTGGCGGCCGCGCGAGTGCCGATGACGACCGACGAGGCGGGCACATGCCCGCGTTCATTGCATGCGGCGGGGGAGCCGGGCGAATGTGCCGGCTTGCACGCAGCACGCAGCACGCAGCACGCAGTGCCCCGCACCCCGCACCCCGCACCCCGCACCCCGCACCCCGCACCCCGCACCCCGCACCCCGCACCCCGCACCCCGCACGAGCACACCGCGACATCAGCGCTTTCCCGTCGTTGTTCAACCGCACGATTTCTTTCTCGATCCGCGCCCCATCGCCGGTTTCGCGCGGTGCTTCACGTCGCGGCTCTGCCCGTACGCGTCGCCGGCCGCAGCGCCCGCGCCGCATGCATTGTTGGTACGATCGCGCGTATCGTCCACGCCGGCACCACAACCCGCCGGCCACCGGTCGCGCGGTCGCACGCTGCGCGGCCACGTTCGGGAGAAACGGTTCATGCTGCAGGCGTTCGCGGTCTTGCTGACCTTCCAGTGTCTCGGGGAAGGCGTGTCCTATCTGTTCGGCCTGCCGGTGCCCGGCCCCGTGATCGGCATGCTGTTGCTGTTCGGCTTCGTGATGCTGCGCCCGCAGGTGGCCGACGCGATCGAGCCGACCGCGCTCGAGCTGCTGCGCCACCTGTCGCTGCTGTTCGTGCCGGCCGGCGTCGGCATCATGGTGTCGGCCGACCGCGTGCGCGGCGATGCGGTTGCGGTCATCGTCGCGCTGGCCGTCAGCACCACGCTCGCGATCGCCGTGACGGCCCTCGTCACGCGTGCGCTGCTGCGGCGCCAGCGGCGCGCGGGCGGCACCGCGGAGGGCGCGCAATGACGGCCTTCCCGAAACTCGGCGCGATCTGGGTCTATCTCGCCGCGACCCCGCTGCTGGGCCTGACCATCACGCTGATCGCGTATCTGTTCGCGCAGGCCGTTTATGCGCGGGCGCGCTTCAACCCGCTCGCGAACCCGGTGCTGATCGCGGTCGCGCTGATCGTGGTGCTGCTGACGATCACGCATACGCCGTATCCGACGTATTTCGAAGGCGCGCAATTCGTCCACTTCCTGCTCGGCCCCGCGACCGTCGCGCTCGCGCTGCCGCTGTACCGCCAGTGGTCGAAGTTGCGCCGCGCCGCGGTGCCGCTGCTGGTTGGCCTGCTCGCGGGTTCGTTGACCGCGATCGTGTCGGCGGTCGGCATCGCGGCGCTGTTCGGCGCGTCGCACCAGACGATCGCATCGCTCGCGCCGAAATCGGCGACGACGCCGATCGCGATGGCCGTCGCGGCGGAAATCGGCGGGATTCCGTCGCTCACCGCCGTGCTCGTGATCTCGACCGGGATCTTCGGGGCCGTGTGCGCGCGCGGGATCCTCAACGCACTGCGCGTCGACGAGCCGGCCGTGCGCGGATTCGCGCTCGGCGTCGCGTCGCACGGGATCGGCACTGCGCGTGCGTTCCAGGTCAGCGAGGAGGCCGGCGCGTTCGCCGGGCTCGGGATGGGGCTGAACGGCGTGCTGACGGCCTTCGTCGTGCCGATCCTGCTGCCGGTGCTGTCGCGCTGGATCTGAGCGCCGGCCGGGCCAGGCCGGGTTATCGGTTTCCCTGATGGCGCACGCGCGGTGCCGGAACGGCGGCGCACGCGGTGCGCATGTATCGTGGCCGTTATCGGGAGAATTCAGGAACGCACACGGACAAGTGCATACTGATCGGCTAACGTTGCATCGGCTCCGATGTCGCAAGCGGTCGCGTGCGCGCCGGTGTCTGACCCACAACCAACAATCGACAAGGAGATCCGGCCATGAAGAAGTCTCGCGTGGTTTCGGTGGCAGTAGCAGTAACGGCGTCGTTCGGTCTGCTGTTGACCGCGGCGCCGGCGGCATACGCGCAGGATCAGGCGTCCGCGCCGACGCAGAAGCAGGTCGACAAGGCGCAGAAGAAGGCGGCCCGCAAGGCCGCCCGGGCACGGCACGCGTCGGACCTGAAGGCGATCGGCACGGGTAGCGGCTACCGGCTGACGAACGACCAGAGCAACTATCCGCAGAACGCCGCGCAGAAGGCGCCCGCGACGAAGGCGACGAAGGCGGCGCCGGCCGCGCCGGCGTCGGGCCAGTAACGGCCGGGTTCGGGCCCCGGCACAGCGCAAACGGCGCCGGATCGACCGGCGCCGTTTGCATGTGTGCGGGGCCGCCCGAACGGTCGGGCCGCCGCGTTACGACGCGAGCTTGCTCGCGATTTCCGCGACGTGCTTGCCCTGGTAGCGCGCGATGTCGAGCTCGTTCGCGCTCGGCTGGCGGCTGCCGTCCGCGCCCGCGAGCGTGCTCGCGCCGTACGGCGAGCCGCCGGTGATTTCGTTCATGTTGACGAGGCCGCTGCACGCATACGGCACGCCCACGATCACCATCCCGTGGTGCAGCAGCGTCGTGTGGAACGACGTGATCGTCGTTTCCTGGCCGCCGTGCTGCGTGCCGGTCGACGCGAACACGCTGCCGACCTTGCCGACGAGCGCGCCCTTCATCCACAGGCCGCCGGTCTGGTCGAGGAACGTGCGCATCTGGCCGGCCATGTTGCCGAAGCGGGTCGGCGTGCCGAAGATGATCGCATCGTAGTCGGCGAGTTCGTCCACCGTCGCGACCGGTGCAGCCTGGTCGACCTTCACGCCGATTGCCCGGGCCTGGTCGGCGGGGATCGTTTCCGGCACGCGCTTGAGCGTGACCTCGACGCCCGCCACCGATTTCGCGCCTTCCGCGATGTGCTGCGCCATCGTTTCGACGTGCCCGTAGGACGAGTAGTAAAGAACGAGTACCTTGGCCATCTTGCGAATCTCCGATTAAAAGGGCCCCGCGTTCAGCGGGGCCCGGTTTCCCGAACGGGCTTTATGCCCACTCGGCCGTTACTTCGACCGGACGCAGGTCGAATACCAGCACTTCGGCATCCTTCCCGTCGGCGAACGTCAGCACCTGTTCGTCGCGGACACGCGCGCCGTCGCCTTCGCCGAGCGTCACGCCGTTGACCGTCACGCTGCCGCGTGCCACGTGCACGTACGCAAAGCGGTTCGGCGCCAGTTCCAGCGTCGCGCGTTCATCGCCGTCGAACAGGCCCGCATAGATCCGCGTGTCCTGCCGGATCTGCAGCGAACCGGCGTCGCCGGTCGGCGATACGACGAGCGCGAGCTTGCCGCGCTTGTCGCCGGCCGTGACATTCGTCTGCTGATAGCGCGGCTCCGCACCTTTTTCAGCCGGCCCGACCCAGATCTGCAGGAAGTGAACCGGCACTTCCTTCGAGTGGTTGAACTCGCTGTGGCGCACACCGGTGCCGGCGCTCATCAACTGCACGTCGCCCGGCACGATCACCGACCCGGTACCCATCGAGTCCTTGTGTTCCAGCGCGCCCTCGAGCACGTACGACAGGATTTCCATGTCGCGGTGCGGGTGCGTGCCGAAGCCGCCGCCCTGCGCGACGCGGTCGTCGTTGATCACCAGCAGGTCGGAGAAGCCGACTTGCTTCGGATCGTAGTAGTTCGCGAACGAAAACGTATGACGGGAGCTGAGCCAGCCATGCTCCGCACGGCCACGTTGGTTTGCTGCACGGATTTCGATCATGATTTTTGTCCTTCAAGACGCCGAACCTCGGAAGTGGGCGCGGCTGTTCGTTGAGAAGCATCTTAGGTCAATCGATTTGACAAATAAATGACTGAGGAGATAATGACTGTCGCTATGGAGTGGACAATATGGAACTCAACGATCTGAGGATCTTCGTCGCGACGGTCGATGCGGGCAGCTTCACGGCGGCGGCCGATCAACTGATGCTGTCCAAGCAGTTCGTCAGCCGGCGCACGATGGCGCTGGAGGCGTCGCTCGGCGTGCGGCTGTTGCATCGGAACACGCGCAATCTCGCGGTGACCGAATCGGGGCAGGAGTTTTATGCGCGCGCGCAGCGGATCCTCGCGGAGATCGCCGACGCCGAGCAGGCGATGTCGGTGCGCAGCACCGAGCTGCACGGGTCGCTGAAGATCAGCGCGCCGCTGTCGTTCGGGATCACGCACGTGTCGCCGCTGATCGCCGAATTCCTGTCCGCGCACCCGGCCGTGCGGCTGAACCTCGACCTGACCGACCGGCGCGTCGACGTGATCGGCGAGGGCTTCGATCTGGTGCTGCGGATCGGCTCGCTCGAGGATTCGACGCTGATCGCGCGCTCGCTCGGCGCGTGGCGGATGATCGCGTGTGCGAGCCCCGCCTATCTGAAGCGGCAGGGCGCGCCGGCGACGCCGGCCGATCTCGCCGGCCATACGTGCCTGCTGTACGGGCGCGAGCGGCGGGTTGGCTGGGAATTCCGCATCGACGGCACGCCGCGCACCTTCGACGTGCAGGGGCCGCTCGTCGCGAACAACGGCGAAGTGGTGCGCGACGCGGCGATCGCAGGGCTCGGCATCGCACTGCTGCCGCACTTCATCGTCGGCGCGGCGCTCGACAGCGGCGCGCTCGTGCCGGTGCTCGACGCGTATGCGCCGCCGCCGATCACGCTCAATGCGGTGTTCCCGCAGCATCGGGAAGGGTTCGTCACGCTGCGCACGTTCATCGCGTTTCTCGCGGAGCGGCTCGGGGAGGCTGCGCCGGCGGCGAAGGGCGGGGCCGGCCGGGCACGGTAACGGGCGGGTTTGCGGGGAATGGCGATGTTATTCTCCGCAAAAATTGCGGAGAATATTGAGCCGTGCGGTGAATGGGTGAGATAATCTCCGCATCATGAGCGGAGATTACACCTACATCTGGGAGTCGGCCGACTGGCCCGCGTGGCGCTTCGACCTCCCGGCGCTGGCGACGCCACTCGCCGATGTCAGCCGTGCGCAAGGCATGCTGGCCGGGCGGCTGGCGGATGTCGGCCTGGCGCTGCGCGACGAGGCCAGCCTCGCCGCGCTGACGGAGGACGTCGTCAAGACCAGCGCCATCGAGGGCGAAAGCCTGAACGTGGCATCGGTCCGGTCGTCGATTGCGCGCCGGCTCGGCGTCGACATCGGGGCGCTGGCGCCGGTCGATCGCCATGTCGAAGGCGTGGTCGACATGGTGCTGGACGCAACGACCCACGCGGCGGCGCCGGTCACGGACGCCCGTTTGTTCGGGTGGCATGCGGCACTGTTCCCGACCGGCTACTCGGGGATGTCGCGCATCACGGTCGGTGCGTGGCGGACGGATGCAAGCGGGCCGATGCAGGTCGTGTCCGGGCCGATCGGCCGGCAGCGCGTGCATTTCGAAGCGCCTCCCGCCGCGCGCCTGACTGGCGAGATCGCGCGCTTTCTCACGTGGCTCAATGCCGCGCCGGTCGAGCCCTTGCTGATCCGGGCTGGCCTGGCCCATCTGTGGTTCGTCACGCTCCATCCGTTCGACGACGGCAACGGCCGGATCGCGCGCGCGCTCGGCGATCTGGTCCTGGCGCGCGCCGACCGGAGTCCGCAACGCTTCTACAGCCTGTCGGCGCAAATCCAGCGCGAGCGCAACGCGTATTACGACGTGCTCGAGCGTACGCAGCGCGGCACGCTCGACGTCACGGAATGGCTCGTGTGGTTCCTGACCGCGCTCGGCAGGGCCATCGATCATGCGCACACGACGCTCGATGCGGTGCTGGTCAAGGCGCGCTTCTGGCAGCGCAGTGCCGGCTTCGCGATGAACGAACGTCAGGTCAAGGTCATGAATCGCCTGCTCGACGGCTTCGAGGGGAAGTTGACGAGCACCAAGTGGGCGGCGCTCGCGAAGTGCTCGCAAGACACGGCGCTGCGGGACATCACGGAGCTCGTCGAGCGCGGCGTGCTGCGTCGCTCGTCGTCCGGCGGCCGCAGCACGAGTTACGAGCTGGCGCCGTTCGACGGCTGACACCGGCGCGTGTCGTGACCGGCAAGCGTCGAGCGTGACGGCGCGGGGCGCGTGGCCGCTTCGACCATTTTCGCAATCACCGGCCAGCAGGCCGCTGGCCCAAGCGATTGCCCGCGTCTGGCACTATCCCGCGCCTTTTTGTCTTCGAATACTGGATTCCACGCCGGATGTCGTACAGGCGACATCTGCCGCCCCGCGTACGACCCTTCCGCACGAACCCGTTTTCGAGGAGACACGCATGCTCAGGTATCTGATCGGCATCGGTATTCCGTATCTCGGCGTGATGGGCCTGCTGCCCTGGGTGGCCGCACAGGACCGCTACGTGCTGGGCGTGCCGTTCATCTTCATGTGGATCTTCGGGTGGTTCGTGCTGACCTCCGGCTGCCTGTTCGCATGCTGGATGCTGTTCGACCGCCGCGCGAGCGGCGCCGCCTAGCGCGCATCCGCTGTTCCGCGGACCGCCGGCCGCCCGCGCTTTCCGGCGAACCCTACGCTTTCCGTTCTTTCGCAGAGGTGCGCATGTCAACGGTCGTCTTCGCCGCGCTGATCGCGCTGTCGCTCTATCTCGCCATCCGATCCGGCCGTGGCCGCGGCAAGCAGAGCGTGCATGATTTCTTCGTCGCATCGCGCCAGTTCGGCACGGCGCTCGTGTTCTTCCTGACCGCCGGCGAGATCTACAGCATCGGCACGATGGTCGGTTTCCCCGGCGGTATCTACGCGAAGGGGCCGACCTATGGCGTGTGGTTCCTCGGCTATATCCTGCTCGCCTACCCGATCGGCTATTTCGTCGGCCCGAAGATCTGGGAGGCCGGCAAGCGTCACAACGCGATCACGCTGCCCGACCTGTTCAAGGGCCACTACCGCAGCCGCGGGCTCGAGCTGGTCGTTGCGTGCGCATCGATCCTGTTCCTGATCCCGTGGGGGCAGCTGCAGTTCACCGGGCTCGTCGCGGCGCTGAAGGGGCTCGGCTGGCATGTCGAGCCGCTGTACCTGATCCTCGTGTGCGCGGCGCTCGCGTTCACCTATATCGCGATCTCCGGCGTGCGCGCGTCGGCGTACATCGCGATCCTGAAGGACATCCTGATGCTGCTCGCGATCGTCGTGACGGGCGTGGCCGTCGCGTGGCAGGTCGGCGGCGTGCATCCGGTGTTCGACGCCGCGAGCCGGCAGGTCAGTAACACGATGAGCGGATCGCAGCTGCGCTTCTCGATGAGCACGATGCTGTTCCAGTCGCTCGGCTTCTACCTGATGCCGTTCGCCGCGCAGAATTTCTTCACTGCGCGCGGGCCGAACGCGATTCGCCGCACGCAGGTCGTGATGCCGCTGTACATGCTGATGTATCCGTTCCTCGTGATCGCGTCGTACTACGCGATCACCGCGAACCTGACGCTTGCGTCGCCGAACGATGCGTTCTTCGCCGCCGTCACGCACCTGCTGCCCGGCTGGCTGATCGGCCTCGTCGCGGCCGGCGCCGCGCTGTCGGGGCTGCTCGTGCTGGCCGGCATCTGCCTCGCGATCGGGCCGATTGTCACGCGCAACCTGATGCCGAACCTGCCCGAATCGCGCCAGAAGCGTGCGGCGAAGTACGTGATCGTCGGCTACCTGTTGCTGTCGATCGCGACCACGCTGCTGACGCCGAACCTGATGCTCACGCTGATCAACACCACGTACTACGGCGTCACGCAGTTCCTGCCGGGCGTGTTGATCCTGCTTGCGGGGCGCCAGGTGCGGCCTGTCGCGGTCGGGGCCGGGATGATCTGCGGCCAGGTGCTCGCGATGATCTTCTACGTGTTCCATGTCGACTTCGGCGGCATCAACCTCGGCCTCGTGTGCCTCGTCGTCAACGTGCTCGTCGTCGCGGCCGTGCATGTGATGCTGCACGGCCGTCCGGTGAAGCAATACGCCGTATCCTGAACCAGCGGCGTGCCGCCGCAAGGAGAACCGCATCCCATGCAAGCATCCGCAATCCCGGCCGCACCCGTGACGGTGTTCACGGCGCGCCGCATCCTGACGATGAACCCGGCGCAGCCGTCGGCCACGCACGTCGCCGTGCGCGACGGACGCATCCTCGCGGTCGGCGACGCCGCCGACGCGGCCGCATGGCAGGCGCGGTTCGGCGCGTATACGACCGACGACACGCTGCGCGACAAGGTGCTGATGCCGGGGCTCGTCGAAGGGCATTGCCACCTGATGGAAGGTGCGATGTGGGACGCCGTTTACGTCGGCTACTACGATCGTCGCGGCCCCGACGGCACGCTGTGGCCGGGGCTGCGTTCGCTCGACGCGGTGCTCGAACGGCTCGCCGCCGCCGAGCGCGCGATGACCGACGACGGGCCGCTGCTCGCGTGGGGCTTCGATCCGATCTTCTTCGGCACGGCGCGGCTGACGACGCGCGAGCTCGATCGCGTGTCGGCGCAGCGGCCGATCGCGATCCTGCATGCGAGCGTGCATCTGATGAACGTGAACGGCGCGATGCTCGCGCGCGCGGGCATCGACGAGGACACCGACATCGACGGCGTGACGCGCGATGCCGACGGCCGCCCGACCGGCGAGCTGCAGGAGTTCGCGGCGATGCTGCCGGTCTATCAGACGATCGGCGGCAAGCTGGCGATTTCCGCGAGCGAGAAACCGCACGCGATCTGGAATTTCGGGCGCGTCGCGCAGCTCGCGGGCGTGACGACGGCCACCGATCTCGTCAACGACCTGTCGGCCGACGGTAACCGCACGCTGCATGACGTCACCGCCGATCCGGACTACCCGGTGCGGATCGTGCCGGCGTTCGCGCCGCAGCGCAATCCGGCCCGCTCGGCCGACAGCGTGCTCGCGGAGATCGAGCGCAATACCGACAAGCTGCATTTCGGGCCGGTGAAGTTCATCGTCGACGGCTCGATCCAGGGTTTCACCGCGCGCGTGCGCTGGCCCGGTTACGCGGGCGGGCAGCCGAACGGGCTGTGGCTGATTCCGCCCGCACAGCTCGTCGACGTGTTCGAGCCGTTCCATCGCGCGGGGCTGCAACTGCATGTGCACACCAACGGCGACGAAGCGACCGACGTCGTGCTCGATGCGATGACGACGCTGCTCGCGCGCCACCCGCGCCCCGATCATCGCCATACGCTGCAGCATTGCCAGATGGCGGACGCCGCGCAGTTGAAGCGCGTTCGCGCGCTCGGGATGTGCGTGAACTTCTTTGCGAATCATCTGTACTACTGGGGCGATGCGCATTACAGCCAGACCATCGGCCCCGATCGCGCGAACCGGATGGATGCGGCCGGCTCCGCGCAGCGGCTCGGCATTCCGTTCGCGCTGCATTCGGATGCGCCGATCACGCCACTGAATCCGCTGTTTACCGCATGGTGCGCGGTGCAGCGCGAGACGGCATCCGGGCGCGTGCTCGGCGAAGGCGAGCGGCTGGCGGTCGACGATGCGCTGCATGCGATCACGCTCGGTGCGGCCTATACGTTGCGGATGGATCATCTCGTCGGCAGCATCGAGATCGGCAAGTTCGCGGATTTTGCGGTGCTCGACGACGATCCGTCGGTGTGCGCGCCCGCGCGCCTGAAGGAACTCGCCGTGTGGGGCACCGTGCTGGGCGGGCGCGTGTTCCGGTCGCCGCGATGAGCATGCCGGTTGCGCCCGCCGAGGCCGCGCGTGCACCGATCGACCTCGCGGTGATCGGCGGCTATCTCGGCGCAGGCAAGACGACGGTCGTCAACGCGATCCTGCAGGCGCCGCATGGCCGGCGCATCGCGGTGCTCGTCAACGATTTCGGCGCGGTGAACATCGATGCGCGGCTCGTGCGTGCGCGTGGTGACGACGTGATCGAGCTCGACAACGGCTGCATCTGCTGCACGATCGGCGGCGCGCTTGTCGATGCACTGACGCGCGTCGCGACACGCGACGTACGGCCCGAACTGCTGCTCGTCGAAGCGAGCGGGGTGGCCGATCCCGCGAAAATCGCACAGATCGGACTACTGAACGGTGCATTCCGGCTGACGTCGGTGCTCGTCGTCGCCGATGCGATTGCGTGGCGCGACACGCTCGCCGATCCGCTCGTCGGCGCGATGGCGCAGCGCCAGCTCGATGGCGCGGGTGCGATCGTCGTGACCAAGCTCGACCGCGTGGCGCCCGCACAGCGCGACGCGGTGCTCGACGACGTGCGCGCGTGCGCGCCGACCGATATCGTCGTTGCCGCGCGGCATGGCGAAATTCCGCTCGCGCTGCTGTTCGACGCAGCCGTGCCCGATCGCATGAGCGTGCCGGATATCGCGCGTGCGCACCGGCCGATCGGACATGACGCGATGCCGGCGTTCGCGAGCGTCACCGTCGCCGCGCCGGATGTGCTCGACAAGGCGCGGCTGCGCGCGTGGCTGAAGGCGTTGCCGCGCACGATCCTGCGCGCGAAGGGCATCGTTCGCGTGGCCGATGCGAAAGGGGCGGTCGCCACGCGGGTCTGCCAGGTCGCGGCGCGGCGCATCCGGCTTTCATCGATGGAGGACGAAGGGCTGGCTCCGCTCGACGGGGACGGTGTGATGGTCTTCATCGGGATCATCGACGCGGCTGCGCAGGCCGTGTTGCGCGACGGCATCGTGCAGTGCAGCGTGACTGCCGAAACGGTTGCGCCGACATGCTTCCAGTCAACCAAGTAAGGCATCCGTAATAAGCGATGCCGAGTGACGGAAGGCGTGAATCCGCCTTCAATCTGCGTAACAATTTTCCCAGTGGGTCTTCGCAGGGCTTTGTGGTATACGTCTGAGCTTATCGCGGCACGTTGCGGTGGGCACGGGCATCGACCGGCCCTACTTTTGATGACGCACGTCAGGCGTACGAAGGGCCCGCGGCACTTCGCGCCCGGATAAGGGATAAGAACAATGGAGAACACAGCACAAGCCCTGAGAGACCTTGCGCTGGGCCCGCAGCACAACCGGCAAGTGCAGATCAGCTTTCCGGACGATAACGCGCCTTACAGAATCCTTCTGCCGAACGCATTCGATGGGGTTGAATCCTTATCGAAGGATTTCGCTTACACGATCGAAATCCTGTCGGACAACGACCATCTCGAATCGAAGGATTTCATCGGCAAGCGCGTGACGGTGAGCCTGTTGCGCGGCGACGGCACGCAACGATATTTCAATGGGCATATCTTCGCGTTCCGGCACGTTCGCACGGACGGCGGCTGGGTGTTCTACGAGCTGCAGGTCGGGCCCTGGCTGCGCTATCTGAAGTACGGCAAGCACAATCGCCTGTTCCTCGACCAGAATCTGCACGATCAGACGGCGACAGTATTTAAGGACTACGGCATATTGCCCGAGTGGGCGTGGAAGGTCGGCGAGAACGATCCGCCGATGACGATGGCCTGTCAGTTCGACGAAGACGACCACAACTACGTGCATCGGCGCTGGGAACACGCGGGTTATCTGTACTGGTACGAGCACACGGCTACGTCGCACAAGCTGACCGTCTCCGATCCGACGCGTCCCGCACCCACGATCGACGGCAGGCATCATGAAATCCGCTTCCACAATGGCATGGGCGCGGAGGAAGCGGACAGCATTCTGAGCTGGTCGCCATTCCAGCAGACAACGTCGACGCATGCGGAACTGTCCCGTTTCGACTTCAAGGCCCCGACACCGACCCATGTTCAAACGGGCCTGTTGAGCCCCGACGCCACGCTGCCGCCACTCGAATGGAACGAGTATGTCGGCGCGTACGGCTACCGGAACATGGACCACGGCTATCAGGTCGTCAATCGCCGGATGGAGGAAATCGAAGCGACGATCAAGCGCTTCGATGCAAAGGGCAACAATCGCTTCGTGCAGCCGGGCCGCTGGTTCAGGCTCACGGACCGTTACGGGTCGGCGCTGAGCCGCGAGCAACGCGACGACGAATACCTGATCGTCTCGGTCCGGCACGTGGCGACCAACAACTATCTGCAGGACACGGGTGTGCTGGCGGAATACCGCAACGCGTTCACGTGTGTTCCCAAGGCGACCCCATGGCGGCCCGGGCGCGGCTTCAACAGCGTCCAGACGAAGATTCTCGCGCCGCAGACAGCGACCGTTGTCGGTCAGTCCGGCACGAGCATTCACACGGACGAACACGGCCGCGTGCTGGTTCAATTCCACTGGGATCGCGACGGCAAGTATTCGACCTGGGTGCGGGTCGCGAGCGGCTGGGCCGGCGGCGGCCAGGGGATGGCGGCGCTGCCCCGGATCGGGTCCGAAGTGATCGTGCAATGGCTCGACGGCAATCCGGACCACCCGATCATCACGGGCCGCATGATGAACGCGCGCAACGTGCCGTCATGGAAGCTGCCGGACGAGCATGCGCTGATGGGCATTCGCAGCCGGGAACTGAACGGTGCCGACGGCAACGCATCGGGCGGCCGCAGCAATCACCTGATTTTCGACGATACGGCGAACGCCATTCAGGCGCAGCTTCGGTCCGACCATGCGGCGAGCCAGCTCTCGCTCGGCAAGATCACCCGCATCGAGGATTGGCAGGGTCGAAAGGATGTGCGCGGCGAGGGCTTCGAACTGCGTACCGACCAGGTGGGCGCGATCCGGTCCGGCAAGGGCATGGTCATCAGCACCGAGGTGCGTCCTGCCGCGCAAGGGCACCTCTCGGACGTGAGTGAGCCAGCGTCACGCCTGACCAAGGCGCAGACGCTTCATGCGCAATCGGCCAAGCTCGCGCAGCACTATCAGGCGCAGGACAGCGGGGCGGACCAGACGCCGATTGCCGATGCGCTGAAATCGCAGGTGGACGGCATTCAGGGTGCGGGGGCGACGGGCAGCAGCGACAAAGGGGACTTCCCGGAGCTCGACGAAGCGCACCTGCTGTTGGCCGGCGCGGCAGGCATTGCCGTCACGACCCCCGCCACGGTGCACGTCACGGGTGGGCAGCACGTGGGCGTCACGGCCGGCGATAGCCTGTCGGTCGCGACCGGCAAGTCGTTTTTCGCGAGCGTGTCGGACAAGTTCTCGCTGTTCGTCCACAAGATGGGAATGAAGCTGATCGCCGCGAGCGGCAAGGTGCAAGTGCATGCGGAAAACGACGAGCTGGAATTGCTGGCGAAGAAGGTTGTCGCGATCATCAGCACGACGGACTGGATCAACCTCACCGCCAAGCAGGGGATTCGCCTGACCGCGGGTAATAGCCAGTTCGAGGTCAGCGCGAAGGGAATCGTGGGCTACACGCCCGGCGAAAACAGGATTCACGCCGGCAGTCACGATACGGTCGGGCCGCAGAGTGTGCCGGCGAAGTTCCCGGGTTCGGATTTGTGTGCACCGGTCGCGGGCGACGCTGCGCAAGCCGGTCAGGCGTCGGTTTCGCTCTCCTGACGGATGAACATGTCTTCCCCCGCCATGCAAATCGCCGTGGATCAGCCGGGACCGCTCACGTCGGGCTATCTGCTGGTCGAGCCGGCGACGCTCGACTATGCGCCCGATCTTGCTGCACTGGATATGCGTCCCTGCACGCCGCGCGTGCTGGCACATCGCGAAGAACTGATGCCAAGGCTGATTGATCTGGGTTCGCTCGATCCGGACGCCCAACAGACGGTCACGCGGTACTGGCATGAAGAAATCGACGCCGAACGCCCACCTGTTGCTTGCGCATGGATCAGGAGCGCCGTTGAGATCGACGGCGTCGCCGCGCATATTGCGCGCTATCTGGTCGGCCCGGATGCGGGTGGCGAGCCTGTTTTCTGGCGGCACTACGATCCGCGCGTGTTCGCCCTGGCGTTGGCGATTTTCAGTCCGGACCAGCAGCAAGCGCTTCTGGGTCCCATACAGGCGTGGCAGTTCGCATGGGCGGGTCACATATGGCACGTCGACGGCCCCGGTGTCGAATCCGATCCCGCCGGGCAGTCGCTTGGCTGGCCGCGCGTCGATCAATGGCCGCGCATCAATCGAAGCGAGATCGTCGATCGGATACGCCGCCGATTTTCAGGTTTCTCGGTGGGGCAGGCCTCTAGGTTTCCGTCCATGGCCGATTCGTTTCTCAACGCCGCTGCGGCGAACGGCCACCATTCCGCTACCGATGAACTGGTTGACGCCGCGTGGCAACAGCTGTCGCATGAGCTTGCGAGTGAGTAATACCTGTCAACTCACTTGACCTAATTCCGAGGATCGACCATGCCCAGGAAAGGCTGTCCGATGTGCGACCGAGAGTCGCTGCTGATCTATCCGGTCCGATACGCGATCGCTTGTCCGCTGGGGGCGGCCAAAGCACCCGCGCTATCCGGTCAATTCAAGATCGATGCCAACGCGCCACAGTCGGTCGGATCGGCCAAATACACGCTTCGCGCGTTGCGTCAGGGATACCTGTACACCTACGACGAGAAGCGAAAGCAACTGTTCGCATACATGGTCCTCGACGGCGGCGTGTTGTTCAAGTTTGCGCCGGATATCACGCCGCCCCTTGCGCAATCTGCAGAACGCCTCGCCGAGAGTAGCTGCCCATCCGGCAAGGATTGGGCCGGCTCGTACGGGCGTTGCGTCAATGTTCAACACACGCCGGGCAGCGACGAAGCGGGCAACTTCTGGATCGGCTGGTCCAATGTGTTATGGACCAAGGACCTCGTCTATAACAAGATCAAGGACGAGAAATGGCGCAAGCTGCATATGCAATGCATCAACGTTCCAGCGATGGTCGCCGGCAACGCGACCGATACCGGTGAATTTCAGGCCAGCCAGAAAAACATCGCGCATTTCGTGATGGACGGGCCGGCGATGAAGGACGCATTCGGGTTCAGCAACCGCGCACCCAAGGACGAGATCGCATTGCGGCGGAAGGACGTCGCCAAGATCATCCAGGGTGCGATGACCGAATCTCCGCTCAAGAAAGGTTTCGTCATCGCTGTCAACGATCCCGTTGGCATGACCAACGACCTTGCCGAACTGACCGTCCCCAACACGAACAGCGGTTTCGATAACGAGACCTACTGGAAATTCATTTCGGCCCAATTGCTGGAGCGCGCCGAAGCCAGCGTTCGATTGAACGCACGGGAAGAAACCCGGGCAAGTTACGCGTCGAGTGAGCTTGCAGCGCAAGTCGACGTCGATCCGATGGCGATGGCGCCCGGCGGGGGCGGCGGTGCTGGCGACATCTCGGGTGCATACCGAATCGTGAAGGGGTGGTTCAGTACCGGTAGTCTGTCAAAGGCGCTGGATGAAGACGCCCGCCAGGCGCGGGATGTTCCCGGCGCGCAACGGAAGGCGGCTGACGAAGCCTGGGAGGAAGCGTCAACCAAAAAAGGAGCGGACAACAAACCCGTCAGCGTCATCGACATGAGTGCGCGTGACAAATTTCTCAACGAGGAGTACCCGCACAAGCTCGATGCGTTCAAGCCCTTCTGGCAACCGCTCGTGCAAGCGCATGTCGGCTGGCTCAAGTCAAAGTTGCTCGCGGACTGGATGGCGGGCACACATGACCCGAAGGACATCCGCAGCGGATATGCCTATAGCGAATCGTGTGCGCAAGCGATCGGTACGGCGGCGGGTACCGAGGAGTGCCAGAAGGTACTCAACGACTGGTTGAGCGGTCGGGCATCGGACACCGGCAACCTGTACGCACGTGCGTTGATGTTCAATCATGAGCAGCTTATCCAGGCCGCAGACGCGCAAGTGCATGGCTCCGATATCCAGTACGAAAATTTTATGAATATCTACAAGAATGCATTCGAGGATATAGAAAAGAAGCATCAGGGGGCAAACCTGATCGACCGCCTTGTCTTTACCACCGCGAATACTTTCGTAAACATTCTTGCAAAGGGGCTGAAAGGACCCGCAGTCGGATTCGTGACCATTCGTCTGGCGCTACACGCGGGCACCCCAATCAAGGCCGCGCACATCACGCCAGCCCAAATGCGAAACTGGATCGTCAATCAGGGGGAGATGCTCGGTTTGCCAGTGGACAGCGACCAACTCAGCCAACAGGCCGCCGCAGCCAATATCCGCAAGGAGGTCGTGAAGGCGTCTCCGCCATCGGACCCGGCTGTGTTCGCGTACGAACTCGACACGGACGCATGGGTAAAGGCGGGCACGCTTGACGCGAGCGACGTCAAGGTCATCAAGGTCCCCGGTGTCGAAACGACTCGGAAATGGTTGGGCTCGTCGTCACCGTACAAATTCAACCAGGGGGTAGCCACGGCAATTTTCCAGCTTGCCACCCTCACGTTTGCGTACAAGGATTACGCCGGCAGCGATCAGTTCAACCGCGGCGAAAACCTGTTGAAGCTCACGGGCTCGCTCGTGTCGATTCTCGGCAATATCGTTGAATCCGTCTCTGAAACAGTCAAGGCCGCGCCTGCTCATCCGCTCTCGGCATACCTGATGAAGCAATGGGCCGGTGCCGAAGGCTGGGCCGAGACAGGCGCGCGGGTAGGACGAACAATCGGCGCCGTCGCAGGCATAGTGCTCGCCGGCTATGATTTGTTAAAGAATATGCCCGAGGCTTATGCGAATAAAGAAAAAGGTCTTGCCAGACTCTATGCCATTGGCGGAGTTCTCGGTATTTACATATCACTATCGCCGTTCTTCTCGGTTTTGCCGGCAGTTATCGTTGCATGGCTCCCTCCTTTCTGGATTGTTTTTGTTGCTGCGATCATCGTCGGTATCCTGATCGCTCACTTCAAGGCAGCGGCAATCAAGGACTGGATATCCCGATGCAGGTTCAGCAAAGGCGAGCACTATAGTTCATTGGATGATGAGCTGAAGGCATTCGATTCGGCAATCGGGGGGTGATGATGGATGAGCGTTTGATGAAGAAATGCATTGGCATGCCAGTTCCCGAGTGGGACTTGGCACATCGTCTGTCGATAAAACAACCTTCTGGCCCTGACATCCAGGATTTCGGATCGATCTTCAGCATCAACTCCGTATTCATGGATGTGATCGAACCTTCATTTCTGGAAAAGCAGTGGTTTATTACCGGTGTTGCGATCGCTTTTGTCGCGATGGGAATTGGGCCATATATTTATTATGTCACCCATCGCGATGGATCATCCGGTGATTTCGTGATGAACGGCATTGCCATTTTTGCAGTGTTGCTGTTTGGTTCGATCGTTTGGCAGCTAGGCCGCGGCCTGTTTTTCGGCCTGCGATACCGTCCGATTCGATTCCACCGTGAATCGCAAAAACTATATGCGATCCGGGCGCGACGCTTTTCCGCGAAGCAGGGCGAGGGGGATGTGGTCTGGGAGGCTCCCTGGACCGAAGATTCCATTTTTTGCCTGCATCGTGAAGACAGCCCGTTCGGAACGGTCTTTCACATCAGACATTACACGGTCGACGAACAAGGCAACGTGACGCAGGTGTTCTCCATCGGACGTGAATGGAGCGGCAAGATTCAGGTCAAGATGGCCCTGGCCGAGTGGAACTACTGGCGCAAATACATGAACAGTGGTCCCAACGGTTTGCCCAAGCCGATGTTGTTTCATACCCAGAATGAAACACCACGCGAGGCATTCCTGTTTTCGCTCTACAGCTTCGGGATGCGTGCGCCTGTTTTCGTCCGTCTGTTGATGATGCCGATGATCCTGGTTTTCACGGCAATGCGAATGCTGGCGAACGCGACGTGCCGCGATCCGGTCTGGCCGAAATCGATCGAAGCAATCTCCGTGGTCGCTTCGAACGATCCGTATGCCGAGCCTCGCGCGGGCACCCCGGTCGGCTGGGGCGATACCGTCCTCGCACAGCAGCGCGGCGAATATCCGAATGATCCCAAGGCCCAGGTCGAGAACTGGACAAGTCGGGCCGACGGCATGGCGTATGCGGAGACATGGCTCGACGATCCAGCCGCCGAGATTTGAGAAGGTGGGAAGACGATGAAGGACGAGAACGGACGTGGCGTGATCCGACTGCACGACAAGACGACCCACGGTGGCGAAGTGATCACGGCGAGCGACGATTTGACGGCACTGGGCGTTCCGGTTGCGCTGAAGGGGCACCTGACATGGTGTCCGAAGTGCGGCGGGCAGTTCAGGATTCTTCCGCAAGACAGTACCCGCAGCCATCACGGCACGCCGGTCGCCTTTCATGACGATTTGACGGAATGCGGCGCGCAGTTGATTTCGTCGCTCGAATAAAGGTGTTGCGCGTGAGCGGTTCGGTGGATCGGATGAACGGGACCGTGCATGATCGCGCTTGCTCGAACGCTCCGCGACCATTTTCGCGGCTCGGCAAGCGAAAGCGTACCGGACGGCTCGCGGCGCTCGAACGGCGCTTCGTGCTGGACGGGCCGATGAACTGTAATGTTCAGTGGCCGGTCCGTTCGGCGCAGACCGGCCGGGAGCTGACGCGACGCGCGGCCAGGCCCGGCATGCAGTTGTTTGATCCGATCGCGAGCAGGCCGGATCGTCGCGACACGGCGGCGGCGCCGCGCGGTCCGTTGGCTCGTATCCTTCTCGCTACGCAAGACGATCGATGACGGCGCGTGACGGCCGTCAGGTCATGCCGGAGCCAGGCTGTCCGAAACAGATCGAGGCTATTGCAGTGGGCCGCCGATCAACGCGTGTGCAGATGTCGGTTTCGTCGTGATCCTGTCCGAACCGATGGCACCTGGTGCGAAGGCCGATGGCCGTTTGGATCGCAGCAGACTTCATTTGCGTGACACGGTCCTGACTGTTTCTCGTCCGGGCGGCGTGCATGACGTTGCCGCTGGCCGCATCCGCATCAGCGCCGTGTGGGCGCGCTCGCGGGGCGCTTGGTGCGTGACGGCGTTTGGGGGTCGAATGTTTCTTTTGTACGGTTCTTATTGAAACGAGGCAATCAAGTTGAACATGCCATTCCTGCGCGTGACAGCCGCGCTGCTGCCGCTGTTGCTGCCGCTGGCCACGCACGCGGCCGGCTTCGACTGCGCGAAAGCCGCGTCGCCAACCGAGAAGACGATCTGTGCGGATGCGGCGCTGTCGAAGCTCGACGGCGAACTGGCGGCGGCGTGGAAGAAGGCGCTCGCAAAGGGCGGCGATACGGCTGCGCTGAAGGCCGCGCAATTGAAGTGGCTCAAGCAGCGCGACCAGTGCGGCGGCGACGAGCAGTGCCTCGGCGACCGCTACCGCGAACGGCTCGCGAGCCTGAACGGCACGCCGCTGGCCGCTGACCGTTGGCAGCAGACGTGGTATCGCGACAGCGACAACCCGTCGTTCGACGGCATGCTGACGTTCACCGGCACGGCACCGCATCTTCATTTCGAACTGAGCGGCAACAACGGCGCGAACACGGGCGAGCTTGGCGGCGATATCGAACTGCACGGCAACAGCGGCACGTACCGCCACGATCAATGCCGGCTCGATTTCAGTCGCAAGGGTGCACGCGTGCAGGTTGCCCAGCACGGCGACGATGGAGATTGCGGCGCCGGTGCGGGCGTCGTCTACTCGGGAGACTACGTGACGGCGGCGCAGGCACAAGCGAAACCGCCCGCGGATCTCGTGAGCCTGGCCGTGCTGGCCAATGCGCAGCAGAACGCGACCGCGCACAAGCTGCTCGGCGCCGATTATCAGACGCTCGTCGACATCGTCAATTACGGCGCCGACGAAAAGGATCTCGACGGGCTCAACACGCACGTGACGAAGTACTGGGTGCGTGGCATCGCGACGACGAATGCAGCGATCGTGATGCGGCGCGGCAACGATCTATGGATCGGGCTGCTCGTGTTCGACGCGCAGAACAACGTCCGGATGCGCTATTACACGAACGTACCGGCGTGGAAGAAAACCGTGCCGAAGACCATCCTGGCGTGGCATGACAATCTCGACAAGACGCTGCCGGTCGACGTGATGCGGTGACGGGCAGGCAGGACGGCCAGAGCTGCTCGGCCTACCTTCATTCTTTTCGCGCCGCGCGCGCCTGCGCCAGCGGGGCGGCCGATTCCCGTGTGCGTAACTCGGGCAGGGCCGCATGACCGGGCCCGTTGCGCCATGCTCGAGCGCATCGGGCAAGGCCCGCGCGGCCGGGCGCCCGATTGCACCGACGTCGCACCCCGTCGGCGTGCCGGCATGCTGCCGACACGGCACCGCCGCACGACGCCATCTTGATCCGTCCCATTGCGCCATCGCGCCGCCCGCAAGCCCCAAGCTGCTGCGCGTCGCGATCCGCCACCGCCACCGCCACCGACTGACCGGCGTATGTTCACGTCGGACGACAAAAGCACACAAATCTGATCAAACCACCTCGACGCTCTTGTAACGATTAGTAATATTATGCGGCGGAGCGTTTTTTACCGATGAACTGTTGAATCCGCATCCGCTTCCCATGCAACACGTAATGACGACAAGCCAGCCACCGATCCTGGCGGCACCGGTTGATGCGGTGCTGCACGCCGTGATCGATGAGGTCGTCCACCGGAGCGTGTCGGAAGCGACGACGCGCAATGGCTACATGCGATGTGCCGACTACGCGATCGTCGGTGCGCGGGTGCTGACGCTGCTGACCGGCCAACCTTACCGGCCGTTCGCGGGTGGGGAAGTGCTGGATTTCGGCGGCGGCAACCTGTATGCGCTGTGCACGACGCGCGAGCGACGCCGCACCGCGCGGCATCTGTCGCAACTGGCGAGGTATCACTGCTGGATCGAGGCGCGTCACGACGATATCGACGGTCGCGCACGCAAGGAAATCGTCGATTTCACGCTGCGCCATGACGAGACCGTGGCAAACAATCTGGGGATGCCGTTCGCGCGCCCGCACCAGGCGTATTTCTGGGGCTGGGACGACGAACACACGGTACCGGCCGAGCTGCACGACCATCCGGTGTTCGCGAAACAGGGCCCCGTGTGGCGCTGGGCGGAGCGTGAATGCACGTCGCTGCTGCGCGCATACGAGCGCGAGCGGCCCGGTTATTTCGGGCGTCAGGTGTCGCGTGCGATCGACTTGTTCGCCGATCGCGTCGAAGGTCTCGGCTGACGGCCCCCCGCTTCTGGCGACCCGTGGGCAGGCCGTTTGCCGCACTTGCGCGAACCGGGGAAGGAAGCCCGGCGCGCTTGTCCACCGCGGGGCGTGAGCGACGTGTGCAGACGCGACACCGTGCGCGGCGGCGCGAGCCGGTCGATCCGTCAACCGGCGGCCGCCACTACGCTCATCGAGCGGCCCGGACACTCATCCCTTGTTCGCCAGCGTGCCGTTGCTGTTGGCGCCGCCGAACAGCCGCGTCAGGTACTGCGTGTTCGAGTTCATCTTGGCCATCAGCGCGTTGAGCGCCGTGAACTGCGCCTGGTACTGCCTGGTCAGTTGCGACGCGTAGTCGGCCAGATCGGACTGCTGCTGCGTGACGCGCTTCAGGTCGCTGCTCAGCGCGTTCGTGCGCACGTCGATCATTCCGCCCTTCTTCGTGAAGGGGGCGATCTGCTCGGCCATGCGCGTGCCCATCCCGTTCTTCGGGTTGAACAGGTGCGCGACGCCCGACGGGTTGGCGGTCAGCGCAACGTCGAGCTTCGCGCTGTCGAGCTTCAGCGTGCCGTCCTTCTCGAGCGAGATGCCGATCGACATCAGGTTGGTGTGCCCGTGGCCGCTGCTGTTGCCGACGCCGCGCGCGACGACTGAAGCAAGCGCGTTGCGGATCGTGTTCAGCGTCGAATCGCCGAGCAACACCCCCTGCGAGCTCGCCCCTGGCGTGAAGCTCGACAGCGTGCCCATCGTCTTGACGGCGGTGTTGTACAGGTTCACGAAATTCGTGATCGTCGTTGCCTGCGACTTCGTGTCCGTGCTGACCGTCAGCGTCTGCGTATCGGTCGCGCTGACCGCGGCCGCCGACAGGTTCAGCGTGACGCCGTTCAGCACGCCCGACACCGCATTGCTGGCGCTGGTCGACGCGATGCCGTTGAGCGTGAACTTCGCATCCTGCGCGACGGTGCTCTGCCGCCACGCGGCGGCGCTGTTCGCCGACTGGATCTTCGATGCGCCGCCGGACGTGTCGGCCGTCGACGTGACGCCGAGGCTCGACAGCCCGTTGTCGTTGGCCACGTTGCCGACCGCAACGCTGATCGCGTTCGCCGAGCCCGTCTTGGTCGACGCGAGCACGAGGTGCGCGCCGTCGGTGCCGTTGATGACCGTTGCGCTGATTCCCGGGTTGTTCGCCGCGGTGTTGATCGCGGCCGCGATGCCCGGCAGCGTGTTGTTCGAGCGGTTGACGTCGACCTTGAACGACTGGCTGCCGAGCGATAGCGTCAGCGTGCCGGTGCCGAGCGCCTTGCTTGCATCGACGCCCGACGAAGCCAGCGCCTGCGCGGTCGCGATCTGCGTGACGCCGACCGTGTAGATGCCGGCGACCGCCCCCGCACTGGTCGTCGCGGTCAGGCCCTTGCCGCTCGCAACCGCGGTGAACGTCGACTGCAGCCCACCGTTCGTCAACTGCGTGAGTCCCGCCTCGAGCGCCCCCAGCGCGGACGACAGCGCGCCGAACGCGGAAATCCGCGTGGTGCCGGTGGTCTGCGACGCGGCAAGCGCGGCGGCCCGGCCGGCCGTTTTTGCGTTCACCAGCGTCTTGACGAGCGTGCCGACGTCCATCGACTGATTGCCGGTCGAGCCGTTGATGATCGATTGCGCCGCCTCTTGCATCAGGCTGCTCGCGTTCGCGCTGCTGCTCACGGGCGTGTTCGTTGCCATGGGAGGTCTCCGGTTGAAAAGCGATCCTGTGACCAGCGGCTGCCGAGTCGGCCTGCAGGCTGTTTCCGGTGCGACGCGTTCCGGCGTTCGCGGGCGGTGTCGGGGAAACGTAAGGACGTGCGCTATCGTATATTTAAATCGGTATTACTTGGTAATTTTTTGTAATGATTGTTGAGAAAAATGCGGATGGGCGAGAGGCGGGGTGATTCGAGATAGAAATTGGCGTTTTTTGGCAGGAAAAACATCATTTTGATTGTATTTTCTTAGGGACTTTTGCCGGCATTGAAAACTTGCGGATGGCGTGAATATTTGATGAAATTTTTTAGCTTGCCTTGCTAAACATCGGGTCGATAGACCGTGCCCCTGCCGAAAATCGAGACCGCGAGGCTTGGCGGCTCGACAGGGGCTTGCGAAGAAAATTGGAAAAACCCAGTCGATGCGTAAACGGCCACTGACATTAGCGTTGTCATGGTTGTTCAAGAATTTTCCCGGGTCAGAATCTTGCCGACTACAAGAGCTCCGGCGAAATTCATAGACATATGCGCGCACTGTAGTTGAAGGGAATTTCCGAAGACTCGTTATGTCGTCTTAATAGAGATCGCAGTAGTGGCCAGACGGAACCAGTCGATCGATTTCTAGCTGGACCGACATGCAGTCGCCGCGGATCGGGCATCTCGTGGCTGTCACCACGTGCGACAGCGTTGCCGCATCACCGGCTTTCGACCAAACAGGCGGGCGAATGGGAACTCGGCCGCCCGGCGCCCGCGCAGTTTGCGGTGGTCACGGAGATCGTCGACTCCGTGACGTGGATCGGCCGGTATGTCACTGATTCGAATGACCGTCGCGCGCAATTCATCGAGGGGATGCACCGGATCGAGTGGCACGAACGTGCATTGCTCACGGTACTGCCCGAACGATCACTCACTGCTCCGGGGATGCCCGCCGGGTCGTTTCGAAGTGAGCGCTCGACATAGGTTCATCCTATGGCTGGCAGTGCGATCGAATATTTGCGCAACCCTCGGCGACGGGTTCAAATGCCATTTCAATCAGCGCATTCAATCAAGCCCAAAGCGTGAGCGTGCCTGTTGCGGCAGGCGGCACATCGTACGGGCGACCGAGGAGATAGCAGGTGCGAATTCTGGTGGCAGTCAAACGTGTCGTCGACTACAACGTGAAGGTCCGCGTGAAGTCGGACAACACGGGTGTCGACATTGCGAACGTGAAGATGTCGATGAACCCGTTCGACGAAATCGCGGTTGAAGAAGCGGTGCGCCTGAAGGAAGCGGGCGTGGCGACCGAAGTGATCGCCGTGTCGGTGGGCGTCGCGCAAGCGCAGGAAACGCTGCGTACGGCGCTGGCGATCGGCGCGGATCGCGCGATCCTGGTCGAATCGACCGACAGCGTCGAGCCGCTGGCCGTCGCGAAGATCCTGAAGGCGCTGGTCGACAAGGAACAGCCGCAACTGGTGATCCTCGGCAAGCAGGCGATCGACGACGATTCGAACCAGACGGGCCAGATGCTGGCTGCGCTGGCAAGCCTGCCGCAAGCGACGTTCGCGTCGAAGGTCACGGTGGCCGACGGTAAGGCAACGGTCGCACGTGAAGTCGACGGCGGCGCGGAAACGCTGTCGCTGACGCTGCCGGCGGTGATCACGACCGACCTGCGCCTGAACGAGCCGCGCTACGTGACGCTGCCGAACATCATGAAGGCGAAGAAGAAGCCGCTGGAAACCGTGACGCCGGAAGACCTGGGCGTGGACGTTGCGCCGCGTCTGAAGACGCTGAAGGTGGTCGAGCCGCCGAAGCGCGCAGCCGGCGTGAAGGTGCCGGACGTGAAGACGCTGGTCGAGAAGCTGAAGACCGAAGCCAAGGTACTGTAAGAGGGAGCGGAAAGAAATGACGATTCTGGTGATTGCAGAACACGACGGCGCATCGATCAAGGCAGCGACGCTGAACACGGTGGCGGCGGCAGCCGAGGTAGGCAAATTCGTCGGCGGCGACATCCACGTGCTGGTCGCGGGCCACAACGCGCAAGCGGCAGCGAACGCAGCAGCGAAGATCGCAGGGGTGTCGAAGGTACTGCTGGCCGACGCGCCGCAGTTGGCCGATGGTCTTGCCGAGAGCGTCGAAGCGACGGTGATGAACATCGCGAAGGACTACTCGCACATCCTCGCGCCGGCCACGGCCTACGGCAAGAACATCGCCCCGCGTATCGCCGCGAAGCTGGACGTCGCGCAGATCTCGGACATCACGGCGGTCGATTCGGCCGACACGTTCGAACGTCCGATCTACGCGGGTAACGCGATCGCGACGGTGCAGTCGAGCGATCCGATCAAGGTGATCACGGTGCGTGCAACGGGTTTCGATCCGGTGGCAGCGGAAGGCGGCAGCGCGTCGGTCGAGAAGATCGAAGCGGCAGCCGACGCTGGCAAGTCGCAATTCGTGAGCCGTGAAGTGACGAAGCTGGACCGTCCGGAACTGACGAGCGCGAAGATCATCGTGTCGGGCGGCCGCGGTCTGGGCAGCGGCGAGAACTTCGCGTTGGTGCTGGAGCCGCTGGCATACAAGCTGTCGGCAGCCCTGGGTGCATCGCGCGCGGCCGTCGACGCGGGCTACGTGCCGAACGACTACCAGGTCGGCCAGACCGGCAAGATCGTCGCACCGCAGCTGTACATCGCAGTCGGCATCTCGGGTGCGATCCAGCATCTGGCCGGCATGAAGGATTCGAAGGTGATCGTCGCGATCAACAAGGATCCGGAAGCACCGATCTTCAGCGTGGCCGACTACGGCCTCGTCGGCGATCTGTTCACCCTCGTGCCGGAGTTACGCGAAGCATTGCAGTGATCGGCGAGTCTTGCCTCCTGTTCGTCCCCTTTACAGAAGATTGCCATGTCACCCGAAGTTGCCTTCTCCGCCCAGTCATATCTTTTTGTTCCGGGTAATCGGCCGGAGCGTTTTGCGAGCGCGCTTGCGAGTGGCGCCGACGCGGTCATCATCGATCTCGAGGATGCCGTGGAACCCGCAGCCAAGGACAGCGCCCGGGAAACCGTGAGGGCATGGGTATCGCGCGACCAGCCGGTTCTCGTGAGAATCAACGGACGTGGTACGCCCTGGTTCGAGCAGGATGCAAAACTCGTCGGGCTCGAAGGTATCGCGGGTGTCGTCATTCCCAAAACGGAGGGGCTCGACGATATCGTCGAAGTCGTATCGAACGCGAAACGTAAGATCCCGGTTTTTCCTCTCATTGAAACGGCAAGAGGGATGTGGTCGGCGATGGACATCGCAAAAGCGCCTTATGTGAAGCGCTTGATGTTCGGCACGCTCGACTTCATCGCGGAGATGGGAACCGATGACGATGGCGAGGCGTTGAATCCCTACCGGGCCCAGCTTGCCCTTGTGTCGCGTGTCGCCGGGATTGAGCAGCCGGTAGACGGTGTCACGCCTGATATCCACGATACGGAGCGGCTCGTGGCGGATACGCAGAACGGCAAGCGTCACGGCTTCGGCGCGAAGCTCTGTATCCATCCCGGGCAGATCGCGGCGGTACACGCGTGTTACTGCCCGAGCGCTCGCGATGTCGAGTGGGCGACTCGCGTGGTCGATGCGGTGTCTCGTGCAGACGGTGCTGCAACGACGGTGGATGGAAAGATGGTCGACCGTCCGGTTTTGTTGCGTGCGCAGAAGGTCCTCGCATTTGCGTCGCACCGCAGGAGCGGGGCCGGAGGGGCGGTTCTGCCCGGCGGCCGCGTATGAGTTCGTGAAGAACGGCGACGACAGCGACCGCCTGGTGATCAACGCGCAGAACTGCGTGCGCTGCAAGGCCTGCGACATCAAGGACCCGACGCAGAACATCGTGTGGGTCACGCCGGAAGGTGGCGGCGGCCCGAACTACCCGAACATGTGAAGCGGAAGAGACAAACCCGCTCATGACGAAAGACGAGGGGTTTGCCAACAATCGGAATCACGAGACTGCGCGCAGTACATCGATGACCGTGCCGTCGCGATATTGCTGCAACGCGACGCCCCGACCTTCCCGATGCTCGGCGATGCGCGTGTGGCGCGGGCTTCTGGCCGCTACTTCCGCTCGTCGAGGTGCGTCGCTTCACCCGCGCGTCGGAGACACATCGAGCAAATCAGCAGCACGACGCTCATGGCGCTCACGTACCAGAAGAACGTGGACTCGATTCCACGTGATTTCAACCACAGTGCGACATACTCGGCTGTTCCGCCGAACGCGGCGTTGGCGATGGCATAGGGCAGGCCCACGCCCATCGCACGCACACCTGCCGGGAACAATTCTGCCTTGAGCAGCCCGCTGATGGAGGTGTACAGGCTCATGCCGAGCAGGCTCACCAGAACCAGCCCGAATGCCTTCCACGGATCCGCATTCGCGCCGATGACGGTCATCAGCGGGACAGTCGCACCGATGAAGAACAGGCTGAATGCAATCATCTGCGGACGGCGGCCAATGCGGTCGGACAACATGCCGAACAGCGGCTGCACGCACATGAAGATGAAGAGTGCGCCAGTCATGACGCTACTGGCCGTCTTCGGGTTCATATGAGCCGTGTTGACCATGTATTTCTGCATGTACGAGGTGGTCGTGTAAAACAGCAGCGAGCCACCCCCTGTAAAACCCAGCACCATCAGCAACTCCCTGGGATGCTGCAGCATGCCTCGAATCGTGCCGGCCAGCGGATGGGCGCGATGCGCGCTGGAGCTGGATTCGTGCATGGCACGCCGCACGACCATCGCGACGACAGCACCAACGGCGCCGAGCGCAAACGGGACCCGCCAGCCCCAGTGGCGGAGTTCCTCCGTTGTCAGCAGCGACTGAAGAATCGCGACGACGAGCACCGCAAGCAACTGACCTGCGATGATCGTCGCGTAGTGGAAGGAGCCATAGAACCCCCGGCGCCCGGGCGTGGCGACTTCGCTCAGATAGGTCGCGCTGGTTCCGTATTCTCCGCCGACGGACAGGCCTTGGAGCAGACGGGCGAGCAACAGCAGCAGGGATGACCACGCGCCGATCTGCGCATAGGTCGGCAACACGGCGATCATGAGCGAACCGAAGCACATCATGAGCACCGAGATGACCATCGATTTCCTTCGCCCCCGCCGGTCTGCGATCCGGCCAAAGAGCCAGCCGCCGACGGGTCGCATCAGGAACCCGGCTGCGAAAATGCCGGCGGTATTCAGCAACTGCGATGTTGGATCGCCGGCGGGAAAGAACGCCGGCGCGAAATACAGCGCCGTGAACGCGTAGGCGAAGAAGTCGAACCACTCGACCACATTGCCTGAGCAAGCCACGAGGATGGCTTTCAAAGCAGGCTTGCGAGCGGAAATCGCGTCGGAGGGGAGTGGATTGGCCGAATCGGCCACGGTCGTGACGGGCATGCGTTGTCTCCAGGGTCGATCAGAGTCAGCGCTTCAGCGCTTACTCCGATTCCATGCTTCGCGGTCGATCGGAGCCGGCGCGTTAGCGCTGGCCCCGATCCCATGTGCAGCTCTTGAATGGAATGCCGTTCACCCGATGAAGGGTGCGGATTTTTGTTGTAGTAGTGCTGAGAGACGCGCCGATCGGCGCGAGGGTGCTCGTTCAGACCGCGCCGGTTTCGCGCAGCGCGCCAATCTGGTAGTCGTCGTAGCCGAGCTCGCGCAGGACGGCATCGGTATGCTGGCCAAGCGCGGGCACGGGATCCATGCGCGGCTCGTCTGCGAGGTCGAGTCCTGGCGGACAGAGGGCGGGAATGTCGCCCGCCGGCGTGCCGACCGTGGTCCAGCGGTTTCGTGCGATGAGCTGGGTATGCTCCCAGACGGCCTGCATGTCGTTCATGCGGGCGTTCGCGATACCGGCCTGCTCAAGCCGGTCGATCACGTCGGCGGCCGTCAGGGGCGAGAACGCACGAACGATGACGGCCATGAGTGCATCGCGATTCGCGACGCGACGGCTGTTCGAGATGAATCGCTCGTCCGTCGTCACTTCCGGCAGCCGAAGCACGATCTCGCAGAAGCTTTTCCATTCACGCTCGTTCTGCAGACCGAGCATCACGGTCTTGCCGTCGCCGGCCTTGAACGGGCCATAAGGGAAGATCGTCGCGTGCGACGCGCCGGTCTGGCGCGGTGCGGTCTGTCCGTCGATCGCGTAGTAGAGCGGATAGCTCATCCACTCGACCATGCTTTCGAGCATCGACACGTCGATGTGACGGCCTTTGCCGGTCCGCCCGCGTTCGATGAGTGCCGCGAGGATGTTCGTATAGCCGTACATGCCGGCGGCGATATCGGCGATCGAGCAGCCGGCTTTCGCCGGTTCGCCGTCGGAGCCGGTGATGCTCAGGAAGCCCGACTCGCTCTGAATCAGCAGGTCATACGCCTTCTTGTCGCGGAACGGACCGTCGAGCCCGTAACCCGAGATGTCGCAGACGATCAGCCTCGGATATCGATCGCGCAGCGTTTCGTAGCCGAGCCCCAGCCGCTGGGTTGCGCCGGGCGCGAGATTCTGCACGAACACGTCGGCATCGGCGAGCAGCTTGTGCACGACCTCGATCGCCGCGGGCTGCTTCACGTCGAGCGTGATGCTTTCCTTCGAGCGATTGGTCCACACGAAGTGCGACGCGAGCCCCGACACGCGCTCGTCGTAGTTGCGCGCGAAGTCGCCTACGCCCGGCCGCTCGACCTTGATGATGCGCGCGCCGAGATCCGCAAGCTGGCGCGTGCAGAACGGTGCCGCGATCGCGTGTTCGAACGTGACGACCTTGATGCCTTCCAGTGGGCGCATGACCGACGCTCCCCGTCAGAACGAACGCGGCAGGCCGAGGATATGCTCGGCGACATACGACAGGATCAGGTTCGTCGAGATCGGGGCGACCTGATACAGGCGCGTCTCGCGGAACTTGCGCTCGACGTCGTATTCGCTCGCGAAGCCGAAACCGCCGTGGAATTGCAGGCAGGCGTTCGCTGCTTCCCATGACGCATCGGCCGCGAGCAGCTTCGCCATGTTCGCCTGCGCGCCGCACGGCTGGTGCGCATCGAATCGCCGCGCAGCCTCGAAACGCATCAGGCTGGCCGCTTCGACGTTGATGAAGGAGCGGGCGATCGGGAACTGCACGCCCTGGTTCTGGCCGATCGGCCGGCCGAACACGACGCGATCCTTCACATACTGCGAGACCTTGTCGACGAACCAGTAGCCGTCGCCGATACACTCGGCCGCGATCAGCGTGCGCTCTGCGTTCAGGCCATCGAGGATGTACTTGAAGCCCTGGCCTTCCTCGCCGATCAGGTTCTCCGCGGGAATCTCGAGGTTGTCGAAGAACAGCTCGTTCGTCTCGTGGTTGACCATGTTCGGAATCGGGCGGACCGTCATCCCGTTGCCGATCGCGTGATGGAGATCGACGAGGAAGATCGACATGCCTTCGGATTTCTTCTTCACGTCGGACAGCGGTGTCGTGCGCGCGAGCAGGATCATCAGGTCGGAATGCTGGATCCGCGAGATCCATACCTTCTGGCCGTTGATCACGTAACGGTCGCCCTTGCGCACCGCGGTCGTCTTGATCTTCGTCGTGTCGGTGCCCGTCGTCGGCTCGGTGACGCCCATCGACTGCAGGCGCAGCGCGCCGCTCGCGATCTTCGGCAGATAGTGCTGCTTCTGCTCGGCGGAGCCGTGGCGCAGCAGCGTGCCCATGTTGTACATCTGGCCGTGGCAAGCCCCCGAGTTGCCGCCTGCGCGATTGATCTCCTCCATGATGATCGACGCCTCGGTGAGTCCGAGGCCCGAGCCGCCATATTCCTGCGGAATCAGCGCGGCAAGCCAGCCGGCTTTCGTCAGCGCGTCGACGAACGCTTCCGGATAGCCGCGTTCTTCATCGACCTTGCGGAAATATTCGGCGGAAAACTGGCTGCAGAGATCGCGAACGGCTTCGCGAATGTCCTGATAGGCGTCGGCATGGGTCATGGGGTGTCTCTTGGTCAATACGGGGGAGTCAGGCAAGGGTCGCGCGGGCAGACATCGTCAGCCAGCCGTCGTGGTCCTTGGCCCACAGGTCGATCGTGTTGCCGTCCTCCGCGACGCGTCCGCATACGCTGAACGTGTTGCCGAGGAACGTCGGCCGCACCGCGCGGTACGCATATTCGCGAACGGTGGCGCCCGGGAGCGAGCGCGGGACGAGATCCAGCAACAGGGTCGAGATCAGCGGTCCGTGCACGACGAGGTCCGGGTAACCTTCGATTTCGCGTGCGTAGGTGCGGTCGTAGTGGATCCGGTGGCCGTTGAACGTCAATGCCGAATAGCGGAAGAGCAGGACTTCGTCCGGTGTGATGTCGCGCTGCCACTGCGCGCCGTCCGGCGCGGCCTTCGGGGCGGGAGCGGCCGCACCGGGTTCTGCCGCGCCGCGATAGACGATGTCGTGTTCTTCGCGGATCGCGACGGCGCCGCCGCTTTCGATCAGGTGCTCGACCGTCACGAAGCCGAGCGGACCGCTGCGTCCTTCCTTGTGTTCGACGGACAGCACACGCGACGTGCGCACGGCGGTCTCGCCGATCGGCAGCGGGTTTTCGAATACGACGCGTCCGCCCGCCCACATGCGGCGCGGCAGGCCGAGATCGGGGAGAAAGCCGCCCTTGAGCGGATGTCCGTCGTGGCCGAGTTCGGACTGCCGAGCAACCGACCAGAAGTAGAGCCAGTGCCAGAGCGGCGGCAGCGCGTCGCCGGCTACGGGGTGCCGGTCAAGATCGAGTGTGGCGGCGAAGGCCGTGGCGCGATCGAGAGCGATCACATCTGCGGCGATCTGGGTGCCGTCATGGCCGACGCCGGGCTGCATTGCGTTCAATGTCGTCTCCATCGCCGGGGGACCCGGCTGTTCGAAGTGGGATGACGACGACTGTATTGGAAGCGCCTGTCCGGCGGAAATACCGTTTGAATGTACCGGTCATAGGGGTATCCTATGACCTGTCGACCCGATTCGAACCATCATGGACATCCGCCAGCTTCGTTACTTTGTCAGCATCGTCGAATACGGCAGCCTCGGGAAAGCGGCGGAAAAGCTCTACGTTGCGCAGCCGTCGCTCAGCCAGCAGATTGCAAAACTCGAAGACGATCTTGGCGTCGCGCTGCTGGTTCGCAGCCCTCAGGGCGTCAAGCCGACGGCCGCGGGGCAGGCACTTTACCGACACGCGCATCTCGTGCTCAGACAAATGGAGCAGTTGCGCCAGGAAGTGAAGGAGGGGGCGGGCAGCGAATCGGGCACGGTCGCGGTCGGTTTCCCGACGACGATGACATCGATTCTGGCGGTACCGGTGTTCGAACGCGTGCGTGCGCGGTACCCGGGCATTCGGCTGCAGTACGTCGAGAGCATGAGCGGATTCATCAACGAATTGCTTGCGAACGGACGGCTCGATCTCGCGATCCTGTTCCGGGAGTCGAACACGACCGGGATTACCGCCTTGCCGCTCTTCGACGAGATGCTGTGCCTGCTCGGCGAGCCGGGTGGCGCCATAGCGTCGCGTTCACGCACCTGCAGTCTCGCTGCGCTTGCCGGCGTGCCGCTCGTCGCGCCAGGCGCGCCCAATGGTCTGCGCTTGTTGCTCGAGCGTACCTTCGCACGCGAGGAGGTCCCGCTCAACATCATCGCGGATATCGATTCGTTGCCCACCTTGTTGTCGCTTGCGCAGTCGGGCGCTGCATGCACGATTCTGCCTGCGTCGGCGGTTGCGCTGCGTGACCCGTCAGGTCGCCCGAAGATGCGCCGGATCGTCGATCCGGAGATCCAGCGTCCCGCCAGCCTGTGCTGGTCGAATACGTCGCCGGTGAATTCGGCCGCCCTCGCGGTGCGTCAGACGATCGTCGAACTGGTGCAGGAACTGGCCGCCAGCGGTGCGTGGACCGGCATTACGTTGCGCGCGGCCGACGCCCCGCCGGCGTGAGCCCGGTGGGGTCAGTCGGCGAGCCAGTGTGCGGCCGGCCAGTCGCCGCGCTCGACGGCGCGCTTCATTTCGAGCACCAGGATCGACGAGACCGCGCGCACGGCCGTCGCGATCCGGCGCGTATTCGGCAGCGCAAGCACGATCGTTCGCTGCAGTGCCTGGTCGGTGAGCGGCGCCGCACGAAGCTGCTTGCGCGCGACCTCTTCGGTGACGGCGATGCTCGGCAGGATCGTGAAGCCATGCCCACCGGCGACCAGGTTTTTCTGCACGCTCATGGCATTCGTTTCGACGACCACGTTGAGCTTCATCCCGGTACCGGGGCACGCCTGTTCCAGCAGGTTGCGTATGCCATGCGGCGCACTCGGCAGGATCATCGGCCACGATGTGAGGTCGGCAAGCGCGACCGGGCGTTTGGCTGACAACCGCGACGATGGCGGTCCGACGACGCACAGACTCTCGCTGAGCAACGGTTGAACCTGAACGGTCGGTGTGGCCTTCGGGTTGTAAAGCAGCGCCGCGTCGACTTCGCCCGATTCGAGCCAGTCGCGCATATGTCCGGCATAGCCCACGGCAATCCGGAGGTTCACGGCGGGGTAGCGATCCCTGACTTCGCTCAGGAGTGGTCCGGCGAGCAGATCCGATGTGCTCGGCAACAGCCCGATCGTCACGATGCCGGAAATCCTGGCGTCGGACGGCTGGATTTCGGCGCGTGCCCGGTCGAGTTCGAGCAGCGCACGCCGGGCGTGCTCGGCGAGGATCTCGCCCGACTCCGTCAGTTCCATCCCATATCTGCCTCGCTCGAAGAGCGCCATCCCGACGTCTTCCTCGAGCAGCTTCAGTTGCCGGGAGACGGCAGGTTGAACGATGTGCAGCACGTCGGCCGCACGTGTGACGCTGCCCGTTTCAGCGACGGCCAGCAGCGCGCGCAGTTGCTTGAGGTCCATGCCGATTCGTGATCCTTCAATCAGAAATTTCTATTTCTGGATGAGTGAAATCGCATTTTATTATGCCTGAAACCACTTCATGAAGGAGCACGTCACATGAGCACCGCAGCGGGCCAAACGCCGGTCTGGCAGGAGTCCATATTTTCTGTCCTGAAGGCCGGCGGCACCCGGCAAATCGCTTACGTACCGGATGCGGGACATACGGAGGTGATTCGCCGGGCGATTGCCGACGACGAGATCGAGGCGATCGCCCTGACGACCGAGGAAGAAGGCGTCGCACTGACGAGCGGGGCGTGGCTCGGCGGGCAGCGTGCGGTGTTGCTGATGCAGAGCAGCGGTGTCGGCAATTGCGTGAACATGTTTTCGCTGCTGCGCAGCTGCAACTTTCCATTCTTCACGCTCGTGACGATGCGTGGCGAGTATGCGGAGTTCAACCCGTGGCAAGGGCCGATGGGGAAGGCGACCCAGGCTGCGCTCGAGCTGATGGGAATCACGGTGTTGCGCGCCGATCGTCCCGAGGATGTCGAGGAAATCGTCAGTGCGGGCTTCGATGCTGCGTTCGAAGCGGGCGAGCAAGTCGCGGTCCTGCTGTCGCAAAGCCTCATCGGTCGCAAGAAATGGGAGAGACAGCAATGAGCGGGCAGAACACGAAGACGATCGAGCGGCGCGCATTCGTCGCGAGCCTGCTGGCCGGTGTACCGGACGCACTGGTCGTGACGGGCCTCGGATCGGCGTCCTATGACGTATTCGCCGCCGGCGATCGCGTCGGCAACTTCCATTTGTGGGGGGCGATGGGCGGGGCCGCCGCGCTGGGCCTCGGTCTCGCGCTCGCGCAACCGGAAAGGCAGGTCGTCGTCGTCACCGGCGACGGCGAACAGCTGATGGGAATCGGTGTGCTCGGCACGATCGGCGCGAAGCAACCGAAGAACCTCACGATCGTCGTACTCGACAACGGGCACTACGGCGAAACCGGCATGCAGCAAAGCCATTCGAGCCTCGGCACGGATCTCGTCGCGGTCGCGAAGGGTTTTGGCCTGGCCGATTCGTTCGCGATTCACGACGAACGTGAAGTCACCCACGTCGTCGAGCGCGTGAAGGTGGGCAGCGGCCCGGTGTTCGCGCAGGTCCATATCCGTGCTGACGAACCGCCGCGCGCGCTTCCGCCCCGGGACGGCGTCTATATCAAGAACCGCTTCCGAGAAGGTCTCGGTTTCGCGCCGTTCTGACGCACGTCCTCCGCGTGCGCCGGATGCGCGGGTATCCGGCGCACGCTTTTTTGTTCCGTGGGCTGTTGCATGGCTTGATCGTGCGCCGGCACGGAACGCAATCATCGACATCAGCGAGCCGGTCATGCAACGCTACTTTCATTTTGTCGACGGCGAGCGGCGCGAGCCCGCAAGCGGTCAGTGGTTCAACAGCGACAACCCGTTCACCGGCCAGCCGTGGGCCGAAATCGCACGCGGCAATGAAGCCGACGCCGATCTCGCGGTGCGGGCCGCGCATCGTGCGTTCGTTGCCGGCGCGTGGCGAGGCTTGTCCGCCAGCGCGCGTGGGCAGTTGCTCTGCCGGTTCGCCGATCGCCTGGCCGGCGATGCAGCCCGTCTTGCCGAAGTCGAGGTGCGCGACAATGGCAAGCTGTATGCGGAGATGCATGCGCAGCTCCAGTACTTGCCGCAGTGGTACCGCTACTACGGCGGGCTGGCGGACAAGATCCAGGGCGACGTGATACCGCTCGACAAGAAGGACTACTTCAATTTCACGCGGCGCGAACCGCTCGGTGTCGTCGCGATCATCACGCCCTGGAACTCGCCGCTGATGCTGCTGGCATGGAAGCTCGCGCCCGCGCTCGCCGCCGGGTGCACGGCGGTCGTCAAGCCGTCGGAATTCACGTCGGCCTCAACGCTCGAATTCGTCGAACTGCTGCACGAGGTCGGATTCCCGCGTGGTGTCGTGAATGTCGTGACCGGCTTCGGCAACGAAGTCGGCAGCGCACTCGTATCGCATCCGCTCGTGCGCAAGGTCACGTTTACCGGTGCGGATTCGACCGGGCGCCGGATCAACGAGCAGGCCGCTCGCGATTTCAAGCACGTGAGCCTCGAGCTGGGCGGAAAGTCGCCGAACATCGTATTTGACGATGCGAATCTCGACGACGCGGTCAATGGCGCGGTATCCGGCATTTTCGCGGCGACGGGGCAGACCTGTATCGCCGGATCGCGGCTGCTCGTGCAGTCGAAGGTGCATGACGAGGTGGTCGAGCGCGTGGTCGCGCTCGCGCGTACCGCGCGCATGGGCAATCCGATGGATGCCGGCACGCAGGTCGGGCCGATCACGACCCGCCCGCAATACGACAAGGTACTCCACTATATCGACGTCGCACGGCGCGAAGGTGCCAGGCTTGCGCTCGGCGGGCAGGCCGCGACACGCGCCGAGTGCGGCGGCGGCTGGTTCGTCGAGCCGACGATCTTCACCGGCGTCAGCAACGATATGCGAATCGCACAGGAAGAGGTATTCGGTCCCGTGCTCTCCGTGATCCGCTTCGATACGGAGGACGAAGCAGTCGAGATCGCGAACGATGTGCGTTTCGGCCTCGGCGCCGGCGTATGGACGAGCGACATCGGCCGCGCATTCCGGATGGCGGAGCGCATCGAATCGGGCACGGTCTGGGTGAATACCTATCGCGCGGTCAGCTACATGTCCCCGTTCGGCGGGTACAAGGATTCCGGGTTGGGCCGTGAGAACGGCATCGACGCCGTAAGCGAATACCTGCAGACGAAAAGCGTGTGGATCAACACGGGCGCGTCGACCGGCAATCCGTTCGTGCTGCGCTAGTCAACCGAAGCGGGCGCGCTTGCTTGCGCGCCCACCGAGTCGCATGTTCCCGTATGCCGCCAGTATCCGGCCCGAATTCGAGCCACGTCCTGATCGCGCCATTTCATCGTCACGGGGGACATGGAGACGGTCGATCGCCCGCTGCAATGTTCATCGCGATCAACTCATCCGCTCCTTCAGCCACGCCACCGCTTCGTCGACCATCGGGTGATGGCGGCGCGTGTTCCAGAGCAGTGCCGCAGTAACTATCTTCACTTTCTCCGTCAACGGGCGGACGACGACATTCTCTGGCGCCAGCTTCCGCATCGACGCGGGGACGAGCGCAACGCCCTGTTCAGATTTCGTTCGCGATACGCCGCTGGTGGTTGTCTACCGGCGACGTTGTCCTCTATTGTCCACCAAAATGAGACAGCGAATCATATCTAGACAGATTGATGATTCCTGGGGAGACAGTAGACTGCACCCGTGCTTCGCCAGAACCGATCCGGAGCGTGCCAGGAACGGCGCGACCAGACGGATTCTTCGGCGGCGGGCCAGCCGGCTTGCTGTCCGATTGTGCGAGGAGTAGTTCGTTGCCAACCTGGCGCGCCGATTCGGCGCGTATCGGCACCGGATGCATCAAACCGTCAATTCAAGGGTGATTGCTATGCGTTACGTTTCGCTGGAGTCGAAGAAGGACGAGCTGCTGCTGGCGGCTCGCGTATTGTTGATGATCCTGTTCGTGCTGTTCGGCTGGCAGAAGCTGAGCGGCTTCTCGGGCACGGTCGCGTACATGGCGTCGACGGGGAACCCGGCGCCCGAGCTGGCGGCCGCAATTGCGGTGGCGGTCGAGCTGGTCGGCGGCCTGCTGATCGCGGTCGGCTTCTATACGCGTCCGCTGGCACTGGCGTTCGCTGCCTATACGCTCGCGACCGCGCTGATCGGCCATCGCTACTGGGCGCTGCAGGGGATGGATCAATACATGGCGATGATCAACTTCTACAAGAACGTGAGCATCATGGGCGGGCTGCTGTTGCTCGCGCTGACCGGGCCGGGGCGCTATTCGCTCGACCGTAAGTAAGCCGGCACGGCGTGTCCGTTCGGGTTCGCAAGCCCGGTGCACGAAAGTGCACCGGGCTTTGTTTTTGTTGGCGGGGCTGGCCGCGCGGGCAATGCGTTGCCAAACGAACAGGTTCCGGACATGATGGCGCGTGCGCAGCGGCGCGGTTCACGCCGCGTTGCGCGCCGTGCTTGCGCATTGCGTTTCGTTTTCAAGGGTGGCAGACGAGCCAGTTTCAATAGAGAGAATCGGAGAAGACGGTGAAGGTTGCAGCCCATGAGCGGGTGTTGACCGCGGGCGAAATTGAAATGGCCTGGACGGTCTTCAAGGACGGCATCGACTACGACAAGGTGCGGGTGCACAAAGGGAGCTACTTCTGGTTCAACCTGCAAAGCAAGCACACCGCCGTCACGCCGAACGGGAAGATGTATTTCCTTGATGACCTGTACGTCGACGACTTCTCGGCAATGAACGGCCCGCACATCTGGAAAAGAAGCTTTTTCATGCACGAGATGACCCATGTCTGGCAGTACCAGCGTGGGTATGCGGTGCGATGGCATGCGCTGACCGTCACGATTCGCGGACAGCGCGCATACAAATACACCATCGCGCCCGGTGCGGTATTTCACGATTACAACATGGAGCAGCAGGGCAACCTGGTCGCGGATTACTACGCGGTGCAGGTGCTGAAGGCGCCTTTCGCCGTCTTCCATCGTGGCTACGTCGGCACGCCGGACGAGCTCGATCGTGTCCTTGCGCCGTTGCTGGAGGATCCCGGGAATGCAGACAATCTTCCGCGGTAGCGTGTTGGGTATGCTCGCATGCGTGTTGTGCCTGTCGCGTGCGATGGCAACGTCGGAGGCGCCCGTCGAACTGGAAATCAGGCAGGTCGACGGGAACCCTGCCGCGTGCCTGCCCGTGAACGACGAACGGGCCGAGCCCGTCATCCGGATCCGCACGGTCGGTGTCGCCAGGCCAACCGGCCCGGCGAGCCCCGACGTCACTTACTGGTGGTTCGAGATGCCGGCGGAGGCCACGCCTGTCTACCTGAAGCGTGGCGAGTGCCTCGTGTATGGGCAGAGCGTGAAAGGCGCCATCGTCCGCACGCCGCCCAAGCCGCTGGAACTCAACCGGACCTACACCATCTCGATCATTCCGGACGGGGACGCCGGCCCGGTCTACAGTGCGGCGTTCTGTACGCTCGAGCGGCCCGGTGGCGGCATGCAGATCGCAGTGCCGCGGAACGACCGGAATCCCTGTGCGGCCCATCCCTGACCGGCGCATGCCGGACTGGTTGGCATGACTGATTGATTCGTGTGGTGTCGAGGTTGCGATGAATGGAGTCGAAGCATGAGGAGCATGTTGCGAAGCTGTGCAATGGCTTGCCTGTCCTGCTGCCTGTTCGTCTCCCGTGCGGACGCCATGTCGCATGGCCCGATCCGCCTGGACGTCCGGCAGGTCGATGGAAAACCGGCTGCTTGCCTGCCCATGAGCGACGATACCGGCTCGGAGCCGATCCGGATCAGCTCGATCGGTGTGAGCCGACAAACGGGGCCCGTCAGTCCCGTCGTGATGTACTGGGCGCTGGAGATCCCGGAGCGTGCGCCGCCGGTGTATCTGCAGCGAGGCGAATGTCTCGTCTATGGTCAGGCCATCGCCGGTGCAATCGTGCGTACCCCGCCGAGGACGCTGGACCTCGACAAGTTCTACAGCATTTCGATCGTACCGGCGGGGAATGAGGGGCCCGTGTACGGCTCGGCGTTTTGCGTGATCGGGCAAGCGGGCGGCGGTATCCGCATCGCGACGCCGGGGCAGCAGGGGGAACCGTGTGCGGTCGCCGGACACTGAACCGCGCAACGGGCGTGCTCGCGTGGCTGCCGACGTGGCAGGGGAGTCGACATCGGCTGCCTGTTCTTGTATAGATTGGGGGATTCCCGTTCCCTTTCATAGATGGCTACCGTGCCGCACTCGACCGTCCTCCTCATCGGCGCCGCCGGCCTGCTCGGCCGCGCGGTTGCCGCGTCCCTGTCCCGCGAATCGTCGTTGAATCTCGTCGCGACCATTCGAACCCCGCAAAGCGCAGGCGCAAAACGCCTGGCGCTGCCCCCGGAAAACATCGCCGAACTCGACGTCCTCGACGAGCCGGCCCTCGAACACCTCTTCGCCACCCGCCAGCCGGCCGCCGTGATCATCTGCGCGGCCGAACGTCGCCCGGACGTCTGCGAGCGCGACCCTGCCGGCGCACGCGCGATCAACGTCACCGCCCAGGCCCGCATCGGCGCGCTCGCCGCGCGCCATGGTGCGTGGACACTCGGCATCTCCACCGACTACGTGTTCGACGGCAAGGCTGCCCCGTACCGTGAAGACGCCGCCCCGAATCCGCTGAACATCTACGGCCGCACGAAGCTGGAAGGCGAGGCGGCACTGCTCGCCGCGTCGCCGCTGTCGTGCGTGCTGCGCCTGCCGCTGCTCTACGGCCCGATCGTCGACTGGAGCGAGTCGGCCGTCACGAGCCTCGTGCCGGCGATCGTCGCCTCCGCGCGCCCGGGTGCCGACGCGGTCGGCATGGACGCCTGGGCGATCCGTTACCCGACCTATACGCCGGACGTCGCGGACGTCATCCGCGATCTCACGCTGCGGCATCTCGCGGGCGCATCGATCACGGGCATCCGTCACTGGTCGGGCGAGGAGCCGATGACGAAGTACGACATTGCGCAGCGGATCGCGGCCGCGCTCGGCATCGACGCCGCGCTCAAGCGGATCGACCAGCCGACCGACGCGACGCCGCGCCCGTACGATTGCCATCTGGACGCATCGCGCGTGCGGGCAGCCGGGATCGATCACGCGACGCCTTTCGATATTGCGCTGCGCGCCGTGCTGCGCGCAGCGCCGCAGGTGCTGTAGGATCGGGCGCCACGCGCGGCCCCGCGCCGCATGAGCCGCATCTGCCCATGTTGGCGGCCGCGCCACGCATGCAGTTCGCGAGCGAACACCGGCCAGCACCTCATCGCCCACCCAGGAGCCCAGCCATGCAACTGAAATGGCTCGAAGACTTCGTCGAACTCGCGCGCACGCGCAGCTTCACACGCGCAGCGGAGAACCGCTTCGTCACGCATCCGGCGTTCGGCCGCCGCATCCGGTCGCTCGAGGAATGGGTCGGCACGCGCCTGATCGCGCGCACGAAGCCGCTCGAACTGACGGCGGCCGGCACCGTCTTCCTCGATGCCGCGTCGAACGCGCTCGACATCCTGCACGGCGCCCGCACGCAGCTTCAGGAAGCGGCGCCGGTGCTGGAGAACAACCTCCGGATCGCGACCGGTCGCACGCTCTCGGCCACCTTCTTCCCCGACTGGTACGACGAGACGGTTGCGCGCGCAGGCTTCTTCACGGCGACCGTGGCGACCGGCAGCGCGGAGGAAGCGATCCTGCAGCTCACGGCCGGCGAAGCCGACATGCTGATCGTCTATTCGAGCCCGCATACGCGGCTGCTGATCGATCGCGACCGCTTCGACTGGCTGTCCGTCGCGCGCGAGGTGCTGGTGCCGGTCAGCGCGTTCGATGCGCGCGGCAGCGTGCGCTACCGGCTGCCGGCCGGGCAGGCCCCGGTGCCGTGGCTCGCGTTCGCGCGCACGCTGACGCTGCGTGCGGTGCTCGCGCGGCATCTCGCCGAAATGCCGAACCGCCCGACGCTGCGGCCCGTGTACCAGGCCGACTCGTACGAAGCGATCCTCGCGATGGCGCGTCGCGGGCTCGGCCTCGCGTGGCTGCCGCAGCGGCTCGTCGCCGATGATGTCCGGCGCGGCGAGCTTGCGATCGTCGGCGGCGCCGACTGGCAGATCGGCTTCGACATCGCGCTGTACCGGCGCCGGAACGACCCGCACCCGGTACTGGACGCGATCTGGCGCACCGCGCCGTCACGCGACGACGGCGCGGCATAGCCGCCGTGCGCAACGGCGCCGGCGCTGGCGCGCCGATCGGCACGATTGCGTGCCGAAACGGCACGAACGCCTGCCCCGCGTTGCCTACACTCCGCGCTTGACTGGCCCGAACGGCCGCCGGCAAAGCCGCGCGCCGTCTTTCAAAATCCTGACGGCCAGCATTACCGGAGGAGCACAGGGATGACCCACAACACGCACGCCGCGACGCCGGCCCCGCACAATCCGTGGCGCGAGATCTGCGCCGCGAGCATCGGCAACGCGCTGGAGTTCTACGATCTGCTGATCTACGGCTATTTCGCGATCGTCATCGGCCAGCTGTTCTTTCCCACGCACGACGCGGCAACCTCGCTGCTGCTGTCGGTGGGCACGTTCGGCATTTCGTTCGTCACGCGTCCGCTCGGCTCGATCGTGCTCGGCAGCTATGCGGACCGCGCAGGCCGCAAGGCGTCGCTGACGATTTCGATCGGGCTGATGATGCTCGGCACCGCGATGATCGCGTTCGCGCCGACGTATGCGCAGATCGGCATCGCGTCGCCGCTGCTGATCATCGTTGCGCGGATGCTGCAGGGCTTCTCGACGGGCGGCGAATTCGGCGCGGCCACCGCGTTCATGGTCGAGCAGGCCGATGCGAAGCGGCGCGGCTTCTTCGCGAGCTGGCAGATGTCGACGCAGGGGCTCGCGACGGTGCTCGCGGCCGGCGTGTCCGCCCTGCTGAGCCTGCTGCTGACGACCGACCAGCTGCATGCGTGGGGCTGGCGCGTCGCGTTCTCGGTCGGGCTGCTGATCGGCCCGGTCGGGCTCTACATTCGCCGCAACATCGACGAACCGGCCGATTTCCGCCGGCTCGGCGAGCAAGGGCGCGCGAAGTCGCCGCTGCGCGACGTGTTCGTCCGCGACCGTGCGAACCTGCTGCTCGGCGCCGGTGTCGTCGCGACGGCCACGGCGTTCAACTACGTGCACAAGCTGTACATGCCGACGTATGCGGTCAAGCAGCTGCATATCCCGGCCACGTCGTCGTATCTCGGCGCGGTCGTCACGGGCGCGATGCTGATGATCGCCGCGCCGGTCGTCGGGCACCTGTCGGATCGCTTCGGCCGCATCCGCGTGATGCTGGTCGCGCTGATCCTGGTCGGCGTGACGACGTGGCCGCTGTTCGTGATGCTGAACCGCTATCCGACGGTCGAGACGCTGCTCGCGGTGCAGGCGCTGGTCGGCCTGCTGATCGCGGTGAGCCTCGCGCCGCTGCCGGCGCTGCTTGCGGACATCTTCCCGACGAGCACGCGCGGCACGGGCCTCGCGCTGTCGTACAACTTCTCGGTGACGCTGTTCGGCGGTTTCGCGCCGCTGATCGTGACCTGGCTGATCGACGCGACGCACAACAAGCTGGCGCCGAGTTTCTACGTGATGGCGACGGCCGTGCTCGGGATCACGTCGGTGATCTCGCTCGGCCGCCGGATGCGCGGCGCTGCTGCCGCCGCCGCGACGCCGTCGACGCGCGCGACCGAGGCGTGACGCGCCGGCCCCGATCCCGGCGCAGCCGGCACCAGCCGGCTGCGCCTCTCCCGAACCCTGTTGAGCCTTTCCGACATGACCACGCTTGAAGCCATCCGCGCCGCATTGCCGGCCTATCCGATCGAAGTGGCCTTCCCCGACATTTCGCGCTGGCGCGCGGGCAATACGGGTATCGACTATCTGCATACGTTCGACAGCGGCCGGCCCGGCAAGCACGTGATGATCCTCGCGCTGACGCACGGCAACGAAGTCAGCGGCGCGATCGCGGTGGACGCGTTGCTGGCCGCGGGCCTGCGTCCGGTGGCGGGCCGCCTGTCGCTCGGCTTCGGCAACGTTGGCGCATACGAGCATTTCAGTGCGGAGAACGCCGATGCGACGCGCTACCTCGACGAGGACATGAATCGCGTGTGGACGCCGGCCGCGCTCGACGGCACGCGCGACAGCCGTGAGCTTGTGCGTGCGCGCGCGATGCGTCCGCTGCTCGATACGGTCGACCTGCTGCTCGACATTCATTCGATGCACGAAGCGTCCGCGCCGCTGATGATGACCGGCTCGCTTGAAAAGGCGATCGCGCTGGCGGCCGCGATCGGCACGCCGGAGCACGTGATCATCGATCGCGGCCATGCGAACGGCACGCGGCTGCGCGACTACGGCGGCTTCGGCGATTCGGCGAGCGCGAAAAATGCGCTGCTGATCGAGACGGGCCAGCACTTCGCCGCGAGCGCACGCGATGTCGCGCTCGACAGTGCGGCGCGCTTCCTGCTGCATGCGGGTGTCGTTGCGCGCGACGACGTCGCGGCCTTCCTCACGCAAGCCGCGCCGATGCGGCAGAAGTTCGTCGAGATCACGGAGCCGGTCGTCGCGCGTTCGATGGACTTCCGGTTCTCGCAACCGTTCACGGGGCTCGAGGTGATCGAGCAGGCCGGCACCGAGATCGCGCGCGACGGCGACGACGTGATCGTCACGCCGTATGACAACTGCGTGATCGTGCAACCGTCGATGCGGCATCTCGGCGTGAACGTCACGATGATGCGGTTGGGGCGATTGCTGGATCGGTGATGCCGCGCGATGGCCGCCGTGATGCGGTCCGTCATTTGACTTGCCGAACGCGATAAACGCCTGCCCCGCGATGGGCGGAGAGCCTGCTTCATTCATGCCAGGACGGGACAGACAGCGGGCATGTAGGTGTCATGTTGCTTCGTATCGACACCGCAGCCCGCGATGGCGCCGGATTCAGAATGTCAATCCAGCTCCGAGCTCAACGTACCGGTAATCGTCGAGCGTTCCCAGGTTGATTAGCGAATGGCAAAGCGGGTCGCCGGCGAGCCATTCGCACAATTATTTCCATAGATAAACAGATTCCTGTTTTCTGAATATACCTGATAAATAATTGGATAAACTTCCTTGGCGCTGAACGAGTAGACGCCGTCGTTAATGGTCACCAGCAGGTTGCCGGTGGTGTCGGTTTCGATCTTGTCGATCTTGCCGGCCTTGCAAAGTGCCTGGGCGGACGCGCACGTGGAGGCAAGCATCAGTGCTGAAAGCAGCACGGTTGCAATCTTCTTCATGACTTTCCTTTGGTATTGAATGAATTAATGCGATTTGACGACGTCGGTCACGTCCGGAAAGACGTGTCTGTCTTTCCGGATTGCTGATTCACAAGTGCCTGGAATTCAACGGGGACCTGATAAGACGGAAGCTTTGCGACAAGACACGAATGAAATGATTCGTGCTGCGCCTCTGTATTTCTTTGATCTTTGAATCGTGGTGTTGCGGCGCACAACACAGACTATTTATTTGATTTTGATGATGCCAATCGAATTAATTTATCGTTAATCAAATTCGATAATTTTTTGTTTGAATGTGATTTCATTGAATTCTGCGTGTGGTTGTTTTCGTTTTTGATTGTTTCGATATTTCGATAATCGGCGATGAATGTTGATTCGTTGGTTGATGAAGTGGCGGGCGCGGCAGGCGAAGCGCGCGGGCGTTCATCGCGGCTCCAGCGTTTGTGAGCGGGATGAATCCACGGGCGAGAAACCGGACGGGTTCTTGCCCGAAGGTCGGGCGCGTGGTTCGTCCGGTGCGCAAACTGCGCAGCGCGCATCCGTCGATGTTGAATTCGGCGTCGGCCGAGTTGACTGGTGCCCATCCGGAAAGGCGATACACTGCGCGGGTTTCCGAACACGTTGGAACCGTCGGAACACCGTGCACACGTGTCAAGATCCGGCAACGCATGCTGTCGCGTCCCGCCGCAGCGCCCGTGTGCTTTCCCGCGTCGCAGGCCGCCTCCTTCATCACTGGAGCGGACCTTCTGGTCGATGGAGGCTAGGTTGCGAAATGAATCGATCGATCACGCGTTCGGGCCGGCACGGTCCGGCGTGACGGGCTTCCTTGCCGCACCCGCCGGCCGCTTCGTGGCGGCGCTGACAGCGACTTGCCTGTGGGGCAGCGCGTTTCCGGTCGTGAAGGTCGGATACGGGATGCTGGGCATACGCCGCGACGACACATTCCAGCAGATCGAATTCGCGGGCTATCGCTTCGTCCTGGCGGCACTGCTGCTGTTCGCGCTGATGGCCGCCGCACGCGCCCCTCGGCCGCCGTTGAACCGGGCAACGATCGTGGCGATCGTGCGCGTGGGCGTCGTACAGACCTTCCTGCAATACGTGTTCTTCTACGCGGGGATTGCGCTCAGCAGCGGCATGGAAGGCGCGATCATCGCCGGCACCCTCACGTTCTTTCAACTGGGCCTTGCACACGTGATGCATGCCGACGACCGCATGACCGCGACCAAGGTCGTTGCCGCCGTTCTGGGTTTTGCCGGCATCGTCTTCTACCACGTGATGGCCAACGGCTACGCATTCACGATCGGCAGCGGCGAGGCACTGATGCTGTCGGCGATGTTTTTTTCCGCGTTGGGCAACATGCTGAGCAAGCAGGCGGCCCCCGCGATCCTGCCCGTCCTGCCGCTCACCGCAATGCAGATGTTGCTCGGAGGGGTTGCCCTGATCGCGGTCGGCGGCGCGAAAGCAGGCGTCGCGCCATTCGACTTCTCGCTCGGGTCGGTACTCGTGCTGGCGTATCTGGCGTTCGTATCCGCCGCCAGTTTCCTGCTGTGGAACAGCCTGATGTCCTACAACAAGGCGGGCGCGGTATCGATCTACCTGTTCCTCGTGCCGATCTTCGGCGTCCTGTTGTCGTCGGCACTGCTGGGGGAGCCGTTGCGGTGGTACGTGGTGCCGGCGCTCGTGCTGGTCGTGATCGGGATCGCACTGACGCACGCCGGTACGGCGGGCCGCGCAATCGTGCCGAGCGGCGCCGGGCAGGGCGATCGATCGTGACACGGCGCCCGGTCCCGGGCCTTCCGGTCGGGCGCGTTCATCTTGACGTAAATGGAAAAGCGCTACACTGCGCGAGTTCCCGAACACACCGGGAGCATCAGGACACCGGGCCCGCGTATTGCAAACACGTGGCGATGTCGTTGCCCGCCCCCCTGACGCATTCGAACAAATCACGAGAGAAAGAGAGGGCCCATGCTGACACGTCTTCGTATCGGACTCGATCGCGCGCGCGACCTGCGCGAAGCGGGACGACCGTCTCCCATCCAGCCGCGCCCGCAGCCGAGCGAACTGGTCGACCTGAGCGCGAAGCGCGCGATGTGGCGCGTTGCCGTTCCGGGCCAGGCCGACTGCTACATGGCGGCGACGCCCGCCGAAACGGAGCGCTTCGTCGTGCATCTCGACGCTCAAACGTTCTACGGCCTGTGGCTCGGCACGAGCCCGAGATTTCCGCAACTGAACTCGCAGGACTGCGTGCCGCGCCGCGTCATGCCGCTCGACAGCAAGTACGCGTCGGCCACCGCCGCGTTCCGGGCCGGCCGACTCGAACCGGTGGAACTGCCGCCGGTCGGCTACTGGCTCGAGGGAAGCGGGTACGAAGTCGCGATGAGCAACGGCATGACGCGCACCTTCTGGCTGCTCGCCAACCGCGCGCGGTCGTTTCCGGTCAGCGTCGACAACGCGACCTGGGCGACGATGCTGAACAACATGGCCGGCGTCGGCGTCGCGCCGATCGCGTACCGCGAACTGTTTTCCCGGCACGCGTAGGGTGCGCATCGCGATCCGGCGCGCCCCGCGGCGGCACCGGATCGCCATCAGGTTTGACACGCCGCGCTCGCGGCCATTAAAGTCGCATCGCGGGCCGGTGGGTCAAGCACACGCCCGGAACAGGCAGTCGATGTTCCAGGACTACGGGGCTACCCCGTGGATCAGATCGACACCCCGATGCGTCGCAAGGAGCGCCGTTGCGCGTTGCGCAACATGACTCCTCGCAGCACCAGTCACGTTGACTCATCGTCCCGCCCATCGATTCCCATGCACGGCTCCCTGTTCGATACCGTCCGCACGATTGCCGAAGCGATGCTGGCCGGCGCCCCCGAACCTGCCGGCGTCCTTTCCCGGATGGCGGCCGTGCTCGGCGGCGCGCCGCCGTGGACGCACGAAGTCGCGAATGCCGCGCTCGCACGCTTCGGCGCGCGTTGGGCCGACGTCGACATCGATACGCTCGCGGCGGATCTCGCCGAAGCGCCGGCTTTCGTGCTCGCGTGGTATGGCAGCGATCGGCCCGCGCCGATCCGTGTCGTGCGCCGGCCGCTGGTCCAGCAACCGTTGCCGGCGCCGCTCGCGGGCTGCGACGTGCCGCAATGGGCGACGCCCGGCGATCTGGCCGGCTGGCTCGGCGTGAGCGCGCCGGAACTCGACTGGCTGTCCGACCACTGGCGCGTCGACGCGCGCAGCAGCGCCACGCCGTTGCATCACTACACATACGTGGCGCACGACAAGCGCAGCGGCGGGTGTCGCCTGGTCGAGATCCCGAAGGGCCGGCTGCGCGAAGCGCAGCGCCGCATCCTGCACGGGCTGCTCGATCGCATCGCGCCGCACGGCGCGGTGCACGGGTTTCGCAAGGGGCACGGGATCGTCTCGTTCGCGGCGCCGCATGCGGATCGCGATGTCGTCGTCCGTTTCGATCTTGCGGATTTCTTCGTATCGGTACGCGCCGCACGCGTTCACGCGCTGTTCGTCACGCTCGGGTATCCGGCCGAAGTCGCGCGCACGCTCACGGGGCTGTGCACCAACCGCGTACCGTCCGCGCGACTGCTCGCGCCGGACCTGCGCGACCGGTTCGACTGGATCGGCCGCCAGCGCTATCGCGAACGGCATCTGCCGCAGGGGGCGCCGACCTCGCCGGCGCTGGCGAACCTGTGCGCGTTCCGGTTCGACATGCGGCTCGCCGCGCTCGCGCGTTCGCTCGGCGCAACCTACACGCGCTACGCGGACGATCTCGCCTTTTCCGGCGGCGGCACGCTGGCGCGCGACGTCGAGCGGCTGCAACTGCGGGTCGCCGCGATCGCACTCGAGGAAGGCTTTGCGCTGCAACTGCGCAAGACGCGCGTGATGCGACGCGGCAGCCGGCAGCACCTGGCCGGCGTGGTCGTCAATCGTCATCCGAACCTGGCGCGCGATGAGTTCGATCTCCTGAAGGCCATCCTGACCAACTGCATCCGGAGCGGGCCGGCATCGCAGAATCGCGATGCACATCCGGACTTCCGCGCACATCTCGCCGGGCGTGTCGCGCATGCGGCCGCGCTGAACGCGGCGCGCGGCGCGAAGCTGCGCGCGCTGTTCGACCGGATCGCGTGGGAAGCGCGCGACGTCGGCCGGTAAATGGCCGGATTCGCATCGACGCCGGTCGACGACTTATGTAGTGCGGTGCCGCGCACTGCTATCATTCGCGCCATGCCGCGCCAGTGCCATGGTGCGGCGCCGACTTGCCGCAGCCGTTCGCCGTGCCTTCGTCGCTGGCGCGTTGCGCGTTGCCGGCCCGGCTGTGTCTGTCATTGATTGACGCGCGACGTCGTTTAGTGCGTATCGCGTAAGCCGTGCCGGCTCAGGCAAACGATTCACACATTTGACAGCCCCTATTGGCGGAACTTCATGGTAGGTTCCGCCATCGGAGTTTTTTGCAAAAACATGCCCAAAGAGGATGAATACATGACCCAGGCCCTGCAGGAACTCGAAGCACAACTTCGGGACCTGAACATCAAGCTGTCGGACGCGAAGCAGAAGGAGAAGCAGGCCGCGCTCGCGGCATTCAAGGAACAGGTCGAGCTTTTGGGAATCTCGCAGCAGGAAGTGCTGAGCGCGCTCGGCTATATCGTCCAGCGAAAACGCAAGGCACCTGCCAAGTACTACGACCCGACGTCCGGCCGTTCATGGTCGGGCCGCGGCCCTCGGCCGAAATGGCTCGAAGGCAAGGATCTCGATACGCTCGCCGTCGACCGTGAGGCCAAGACCTGGTGGCCCGGAGACGACGAAAGCTGAAGCCGGCCAGGCCGCCAGGCCACCCGGCGCCGTCCGGTTCGCGCCAGCGGGCCGGCCGGCAACACCCCGCCAGCATGCTGCTTTTCATCCGGTGTCCGGCCTGACCGCGACATCGCCGGTTTCGCCGCCGACACCGGATCGCCGTTTTTCCCTCCCGTTCATTGCCCGCAGATTCCCGCCTGCCGTCCCGCAAGCGGGCGCCGCCGCATGCGCGAACCGCCGCCGCCGACACGCGCGCCGGGGCTTTGCTCGCGGGCACAGGCCTTAGAATGTCGCCGGACAATCGTGGCAGGACACCATGGCAGCAAACATGAAATCTTCGACGCTCGGCGGCCCGTCGGCCCCGCGCGTGGAGCAGGTCGGCGCGTACGCGTGGAAAGCGCTGGCCGGATCGGCGATCGGCTATGCGATGGACGGCTTCGACCTGCTGATCCTCGGCTTCATGCTGCCCGCGATCACGGCCGCGCTGCAACTGACACCCGGGCAGGGCGGCGCGCTGGTCACCTGGACGCTGATCGGCGCCGTCGCAGGCGGCATCCTGTTCGGTGCACTGAGCGACCGTTACGGGCGCGTGCGCGTGCTGACCTGGACGATCCTGCTGTTCGCGATCTTCACCGGGCTGTGCGCGTTCGCGCGCGGCTTCTGGGATCTGCTCGTCTACCGCACCATCGCGGGCATCGGGCTGGGCGGCGAGTTCGGGATCGGCATGGCGCTCGCGGCGGAAGCGTGGCCGGCCAGCAAACGCGCCCGCGTGTCGTGCTACGTCGCGCTCGGCTGGCAGGCCGGCGTACTGCTGGCCGCGTTGCTGACGCCGTTCCTGCTGCTGCACATCGGCTGGCGCGGGATGTTCCTGGTCGGCGTGCTGCCCGCGCTGCTCGCCTGGGCGATGCGCAACAAGCTGCACGAGCCGGAGGCGTTCGTGCAGCGCGCGACGCAGCCGAAGGCCAATGCCTTCCGCCTGCTCGTCGCGGACGGGCGCACCGCGCGCACGAGCCTCGGCATCGTGATCCTGTGTTCGGTCCAGAACTTCGGCTACTACGGGATCATGATCTGGCTGCCGACCTTCCTGTCGAAACAGATGGGCTTCTCGCTGACGAAGTCGGGGTTGTGGACGGCGGCAACCGTCGTCGGGATGATGATCGGCGTCTGGGTGTTCGGGCAGCTGGCCGACCGCATCGGGCGCAAGCCGACGTTCTTGCTGTACCAGCTCGGCTCGGTCGTGACGGTCATCGCGTACGCGCGGTTGTCGGACCCGACCGCGATGCTGTGGGCCGGTGCGCTGATGGGCATGTTCGTCAACGGGATGGTCGGCGGCTACGGGACGCTGATGTCGGAGGGCTATCCGACGGTCGCGCGCGCAACCGCGCAGAACGTGTTGTGGAATATCGGTCGCGCGGTCGGCGGCTTCGGCCCGGTCGCAGTCGGCGCGCTGGCCGCGCACTACTCGTTCCAGACGGCCATCGCGCTGCTCGCCGGCCTCTACGTGCTCGACATGGTCGCGACGCTGTTCCTGATTCCCGAGCTCAAGGGTGTCGAGCTCGAATGAGCGCGGCGCTCGCGCACAACCCAACGATTTCACCGGAAACCACGATGCAACAGAAGAACAGGACGATCGGCGTGATGGGCTCGGGCAAGGAGCCGTGGCTCGCGCTTTCGGCGCCGCTCGGCGAATGGATCGCGCAGGCCGGCTTCAACCTGCTGACGGGGGGCGGGCAGGGTGTGATGCTGGCGGTCGCGCGCGCGTTCGCCGGCGTGCCCGGACGGGCCGGCCGATCGATCGGCATCCTGCCGACGCAGGCCGATCCGCTCGCGGGCTTCGTGCCGCTCGACGGCTATCCGCATCCGTTCGTCGACATCCCGATCCTCACGCCGCTGCCGCGCCGCGAGCCGGATGCGGATCCGCACACGATCAACCGCAACTACGTGAACGTGCTGAGCAGCGACCTGATCGTCGCGCTGCCGGGCGGGCACGGCACGGCCGAGGAGATTGCGCTCGCGCAGCGCTGGCGCAAGCCGCTCGTCTGCTTCGGGCCGGACGGCGCGTTTCGCGAACTCGCGGCGGGGGCCGCGTGCACGTCGTCGCTCGATGACGTGATCCGCTTCGTGGAAGACGCTTTTTCGGCGGAGCAGGTGCAGGTGCAGGTGCAGGTGCAGGTGCAGACGCAGCGATAGTTCACGCAGCCCGCGCCCTCGCGCGCACCATCACCGCTTTTGAAGCAACCGTGCCGCCGGCGCGAGCAAGGCGTCGGCGGCACGATCCGTTACTTCGGTGCGCGGCTTAGCGCCCGGTCTTCAACTGCGCCCACAGCCGGTTCTGCAGCCGGCGAATCTCGGGCGGCATCGGCTTGAGCAGCGTCATCTTGCTCAACACCTCGTCGCCCGGATACACCGACGGGTCACGCGCGATCGCGGGCTTCACGTACTGGCGCGCGGCCTTGTTCGCGGTCGGGTAGAACACCGCGTTGGTGATGCCCGCATTGACCTTCGGATCCTGAACGTAGTTGATCCACTTCAGTGCCGCGTCGCGGTTCGGCGCGTCCTTCGGGATCACCATCATGTCGAACCACAGCAGCCCGCCTTCCTTCGGATTCGCGAAGCGGATCTCGTACGGGCGCTTCGCTTCGGCGGTGCGGCGGTGTGCGATGCCGATGTCGCCCGAGTAGCCGAGCGACACGCACAGGTCGTTGTTCGCGAGATCGTTGATGTAGCCCGACGAGTTGAACTGCGTGATGTACGGGCGCACCTTCTTCAGCACCTCGAACGCGGCATGATAGTCGGCCGGGTTCGTGCTGTTCGGATCCTTGCCCATGTACTGCAGCGTGGCCGCGAACACGTCGACGGCCTGGTCGAGGAACGACACGCCGCAGCTCTTCAGCTTGGCCATGTTGGCCGGATCGAACACCAGCGCCCAGCTGTCGACCGGCGCCTTGTCGCCGAGCGCCTTCTTCACGGCCTGCACGTTGTAGCCGATGCCGTCGGTGCCGTATGCCCACGGCACGCCGTACTGGTTGCCCGGATCGGCATCGGCGACCATCTTCATCAGCAGCGGATCGAGGTTCGACAGGTTCGGCAGCTTCGACTTGTCGAGTGGCTGGTAGACGCTCGCCTGGATCTGCTTGGCCATGTAGTTCGACGTCGGCACGACGATGTCGTAGCCGGAATTCCCCGACAGCAGTTTCGCCTGCAGCGTGTCGTCGTTGTCGTAGTTGTCGTAGCGGACGTGGAGGCCCGTCTGCTTCTGGAAGTTCGGGATCGTGTCCGGCGCGATGTAGTCGGACCAGTTGTAGATGTTCAGTTCGCCGGCCGCGTGGGCGGCCGTGCCGGCGGCCGCGGCGACCGACAGGATGGCGGCGGTTGCAAGGGCGCGGCGAAGCGTGCGGATTCGCATGAAGAAGTCTTCCATTTCGGTGCGCGTGTCGAGCCGCGAGGCGCGGGTCGTTGCGCGATGGTTCATCGGATGAAGCAGGCGTGCGCGACCGCCGCGCGCCGTGAGCGAATGCGGTGCGCGACGATCAGGAGTCCGTTCGATCTCGGGCCGGGCTGCGCGAAAGCAAAGCGCGGGACGATCCCGTCACCGGTCGGGCGACACGGCGAGCAGGTCGAACGGATACAGGGAAAGGGGGCGAGCGCTAAGGCAGCAACGATGCCACGTCGTCGGTATGGATCGCGACGTAGGCACGCGCGGCGACGGCGTTGTGGCGGCGAACGGAACGGCGGGACAGGATGGTGTAGATCGACAGGGACAGGCGAGGACTTTGCCCGCCGTCACTGTCGTCGGAGGACGCGATCGCGGCGCGCAGGTGTCGCGCATCGCCTCGTCTCCACCGCACCAGCGGGCCACGGAATCTCACGATTACTCTCGACCGGGTTGTTGAAAGTATTGAACACCTGGCGGTTTGCCAGCGACTGCCGTTTCGGGCTTCGGTCATCGCGTTTGCCGCAGGGCGGCATCGGCTTCGTGACACGCGTTGAAAGCTTGGCGAACCGCCGAATCGCCGAAACATGACGCTTCCGTGAATCATCAGGTAAATCGCTGTAAGGATGTCTCCGGATTTTCCCTAGTGATTCGAAGGCCGATGGATGCGCGTGGCGTGAGGGTGATGACGGGCGAATCGTGCAGGCGAGGCTGTCTTGCCGGTCAGGATGGGCGCGAAGTGATGAGAATATTCGACGGCTTGCTGCCCGGGTTGCGCCTCGACACGATATTGCTCAGGCTGTCGCGGCCCGGTTGGCGAGCCGAAAACCGGGCGACGGGAAGTCGTTGATAACGGCAGCCATCGCACGGCGTCCCTGACTTACTTCATCGTGTCTTCCGCGGCGCGCGCGACCACGACCTTGCCGGTCATGCCGCCGCCCTCCACCAGACGATGCGCCTCCCGCAACTGCGCCGCGTCGAGCGGATACAGCACGCGGTTGAGGGTCGAACGCAGCACACCCGCATCCACCAGGGCAGCCACTTCGTCGAGGATGCGGTGCTGGGCGATCATGTCCGGCGTACCGAACAGCGGGCGCGTGAACACCATCTCCCAATGCAGCGACACGCTCTTGGCCTTGAACGGCACGGCATCGAGTGTGTCGTGGTCGTCGATGATGGCCAGCCGGCCCTGGGGGGCGATCAGTTCGGCCAGCTCCGCCCAGTGTTCGGTCGTATTCGACAACGCCGCGATGTGCGTAATCGGTAGCACCGGCAACGCGCTGACTTGTGCCGGCAGGGGCTGGCGATGGTCGATGACGTGATGGGCGCCCAGGCCCAGGCACCAGTCGCGGCTCTGCGCGCGCGAGGCCGTCGCGACCACCGTTAGTCCGGTCAGGCGGCGCGCGAGCTGGATCAGCATCGAGCCGACGCCACCGGCACCCCCCAGCACCAGCAGGCTGCCCGCACCGGCCGGCTTGCCGGGCGGCACGCCCAGACGATCGAACAGCAGTTGCCAGGCCGTCAGCGCGGTCAGGGGCAGTGCCGCCGCTTCGGCAAAGCTCAGGCTCCCGGGTGCACGTCCGACGATGCGTTCATCGACCAGGTGCGAGTGCGCGTTGCTGCCGGTCCGGTCGAAAGACCCGGCGTAATACACCGCATCGCCAGGCCGGAACAGCGTGACGGCCTCGCCCACGGCTTCCACGATCCCGGCGGCATCCCAGCCCAGGCAACGGACGCTATCGGGCGCGGCCACCTGTCCCGCGCGAATCTTGGTGTCCACGGGATTGACGGAAACGGCCCGGACGGCAACGCGCAGATCGTGGGGGCCGGGCGCCGGACATGCGATCTCGACATCGACCAGGCAGTCGGGATCGGCCAGCGTGGATTGCTGGCGAAATGCGATGGCGGCGACGTTCGAAGAAGTCGTTGTCATCACTGTTTCCAGTCGGCGACGGGGCCGTTCCAGCGCAGGAGGGATGACTGGCTGGCGTTGCACGAGATGGCGTGCAGGCGACGCGCGTGGAGGCGGGGGGGAACAGGGTGAGAAATCACGGATCGTCCTTTCGTGGCGGGTCAAAGCAGGGATCTTAGGGGTGCCGTGATTAAAGAAAAAGTAGGCTATAGTTCCGCTTTATGCGGAACTTTCTGTCCGTAATCGAGGGTTGGAATGGACAGCTTGAGCGGCTTCGTGGTGTTCGTGCAGGTCGCGGAAACGCGGAGCTTCGTGGCGGCGGGGCGGCTGCTCGGCGTTTCCGCCTCTGCCGTCGGCAAGAGCGTGGCGCGGCTGGAGGAAAAGCTGGGTGTGTCGCTGTTCCACCGCAGCACGCGCAGCGTCACGCTGACGGCCGAAGGCTCGCTCTTTCTGGAACGCAGCCGCCGCATCCTCGCCGAGGTCGAAGCTGCGGAAATGGAGCTCTCCGAAGCGATGGCCGCGTCACGCGGCCGCTTGCGCGTCAGCCTGCCTATGATGAGTTCGCTGATGCTGCCGGTACTGGGGCAGTTCATGCGCGAATACCCCGAGATCGAGCTGGATCTGGATTTCACCGATCGGCTGGTCGATGTGGTCGACGAAGGTTTCGATGTCGTGATCCGGGCGGGCGAGCCGACCGACTCGCGCCTCGTCGCCCGCAAACTCGGTTCCTTCCGCTCGGTGCTGGTGGCATCCCCCGACTACCTGGCGCAGCACGGCACGCCCAAGGTTCCTGCCGATCTGCTGGCGCACGCCTGTCTGCACTATCGCTTTCCTCGCACCGGCAAGCTGGAGCTGTGGGAGCTGCGTCGCGCTGCGGGCGAGCCTGAACTGCAGTTGCCCACGTCGATGATCTGCAACAACATCGAGACGCGCGTGGGCTTTGCGCTGCAAGGCCTGGGAATCGCGTATCTGCCGGCATTCGCCATCGAGGAGCCGCTGTCGGACGGGCGCCTGTGCGAGGTGCTGGCCAAATATGCGCAGCGCACCGGCGTCTTCTACGTGCTCTGGCCGGCGAGCAAGCACCCGTCGCCGAAGGTCCGGGCCTTGGTGGATTTTCTCGGCGAGCGGGTCTTCCCGGCCGCTGAAGCCAAGCGAAGAAAGCCGGCCAGTCGATAGGCCGGTATCGCGGGGGGCACTCGTCGCGTCGGTGGTCGTGCTTCGCCCGCCTCGCGCAACGCCGGGCGGGAAGGTCGTGTCGACAGACGCAAGGGCATTCGCCGCGACGACAGAGACGCCCCGTCGAACCTCAGCCGCCGGATGGCCCGGGCCGGCTGAAGCGCTGTTCGACCACCTCGGTGCCCCATTGCGTGCCCGCGGATTCACTGGTCAGCGTGAAGCCGAACGACTCGTACAGATGGCGCGCCGAATCCAGGCCCTTGAACGTCCACAGGTAGGTTTCGCGAAAGCGCTGCGCGTCGACGAAGCGCATGGCTTCCGTCATGAGCCGGCGCCCGATGCCGGACCCGCGCAACGCGTCGTTCACGATGAACCAGCGCAGGTGCGCGACGCCCGTTGCCGGGTCGCCGTCGATCGCGAGCGACGCGAGGGTCCGTCCGTCTTCCTGGCACAGCCAAAGCGCCTTGCCATCGGCCGGCAGCGCACCGGCGAACTCGGCCAGCTCGGTCGCCACCCGCTTTTCGAAAAAGGCGCCGAAGCCCCAGTGTTCGGAATAAAAGCGCGCGTGAAGGCTCGCAATATCGCCGATGCAGCCCGGCCGGTAGCCTTCGCGGATCGAGGGCGCATCGGGTGCGGCGGCGGGCGCCTTGGCGGCGTTGTCCTGCGCGAGCGCATCGGCATACAGCGCGAGCGAGCGCAGCAGCGCCTGCTGGTCGGCGGGCACCATGCGCCGCAGCGCATTCGACACCTGGTCGGTCGCGAAGGTGTCGATTCTTTTCTGGAGCTTTTTCCCCTCGGCGGTCAGGTACAGCTCGGTCGCGCGCGCATCGTCGCTCGACACGCGCCGCTCCACGACTCCGGCCGCTTCGAGCCGCGCGAGTTGCCGGCTCGTGTTCGATTTGTCCAGCCGCAGGATGTTGCCCAGATCGCGGGCATTGATGCCGGGCGCCGTCCCGATCTCGAGGATCGCGTGAACGGCCGAGGGCGCCCAGTCGCTGTCGGCCAACGTCGCGCGCATGAAGCCGAGCTCGCGAACCAGTTTGCGGGAGAAGTCGCGCAGCTCGAGGATGGTCGCTTCGCGAGGCTTGGCGGGAGCGTCGATGAGGTCCATGGTTGCCCTGAAAAGGTTGCGGATCGCAATCAATAATAGTTGCGGGTCGCAACTTGATCAAGGGAGAATTTCATGTGAACGGGCTGTGCCGAGGAGGTACTTCCGAAGAGCCGTGTCGGCGCGGATCAAGGGGGAGCAGAGGGGCGGGCAGCAAGTGGTACTGGCGCGGATGGCGGTGTGCCGCGAACTGGACGCATACTCGATGCATCCGGCCTGCCAGCCATGCGAGCACGGGCGTCGGCCGGTCATCGATCCGCGGCCGCGGACAACGGAGCGCACCATGAACAATCTGAAGCCGATGACGATTGCGTTGCTTGCCGGATGCGGCATCAGCGCCGGCGCGGCCTACGCTGCCGGCAGCATGGATGCGCTGCCCTGTAGCGCGGCGCATGCGGCGGATCAGGGCGGGATCGCCGCGATGCCGGGCACGTCGGTCCGCAGCTTTTCGACCGCTGGTTGCTCGGGCGCGGTGCTGCAGGGCGAACAGGCCACCGCGACGGTCAACGGCGACCGGGTCGAGCTGCGGGACGGCACCGTCTATGTAAACGGCCGTTCGTACGGTGCGGTCACGCCCGCGCAGACGGTCGAATACGAAGCCGCGCACGACCGGCGCACGTTGAAGGTCGACGGGAAAGTCCGCACGCCGGTGCGCTGAGCCGCGCGTCGCGGCTCAGGCACGCGGCGCCGCGCCTATTCGACCAGCGTCAGCCGGCCGTCGCAGAGCCGCACCTCGCGCCCGATCCACGTCGCATCGACGCGCGGCAGCACGGCCGACGGCTTGCGCAGTTCGCGCAGCAGCGTCGCGCCGTGCGACAGCCGACCGCCCATCCGCGCGATCACGGCGCGCGCGGCCTGGTACTGCGCATGCCGGCCCGGGTCGAGCGTGTCTTCCAGCAGGATGTCGTGGCCGAGCACACCCTGGGTGTGGCCCGGATAGATCATGAAGCCGGCCGCCTCGTCGGTGCCTTCGCTGCCGTCCTGCCAGAAGCTGCCGTTGCGTTCGCGGCGCTCGGGATGCGGCGCGAACCACGCGTCGCGGTCGGCGGCCGGCATCGCGTGATGCAGGCGGAAGAACACCCGCATCAGGTTGTCGCGATACCACTCGCGCACCTGCAGATACCAGCCGCGCATGCCGGGCGCGCCGAGCGTGTGGAGCACGCGGACCGGCAGCGGCCAGTCGGGAAATGCCTGCAGCGGCAGGCTGACGGGCGCGGGCCGCGTGGTGCCCGGATCGGTTTCCCACGGCAGGCGATGCGGGCTGTCGTCGAGCTGGCCGTATGCGGTTGGCGGACGGCCCCACAGTGCGCCGCCGCTGCTGGCCAGCGATGACGCGATGCACAGGTTGCCCTGCACGACGAACACGTAGAAGCGCGTGAACCAGTCGGCCAGTTGCTGGCCGTCGGCGCGTCGCTCGACGAGCGTCGCGAGTTCCCGGTCGAAGCGCTGCAAGCCGCGCTCGAGCGTCGGCAGATGCCCGCGCGCGACGCGCAGCATGCGCCAGAACACCGGCAGCGAACGCAGCAGCCGCAGCGGTCGCCAGCGCAGCGGCGGTGTCGCGCCGCCGATCTCGCCGCTGTAGTTGCCGGCCGACACGCCCCAGTCGGCGAGGCGGGCGAGGAACAGGTCGTTGTTGATGTACGACGCACCGCCGTAGAGCGCCGTAAATGGTTCGTTATCCTGCAGTACGCGCGCATCCCAGCGCGCCATGATGGCCGGGATGCTGCCGGCCGCGCGCCGTTGCGCATACTCGACCAGCCGGCTCGGCTGCGGCGGCAGGATCTCGGCGATGTTCGCGGCGGTCAGGTGCCGGTGCCAGCCGTAGCTGCTGATCGGGCGGTACTGCAGCAGCCACAGCTGCTGGCCGTCCCACGCCCATTCGACATCGCCCGGCACGTAGTGGAACGCGCGCAGCACGCGCTGCAGGAAGTCCCACAACTGCGTCGCGCTCAGGCCGTGCGCGGTCGGGAACGTGCCGCGTTGCCAGGGCTCGCCGAGCCGCGACAGGATCGCGCGCTGCGGGCTGGCTTGTCCGTCGGCGAGCGTTTCGAGGTGGCCTTCCACCCATTCGACTTCGACCGCGAGATGGCGCACGAACGCGATACCCGACAGCACGGGCGTGATGAAGCGCTGCACGACCGTTTCCTCGAGGCCGCCGTCGAGCAGCTCGGCTACGCGCGCGGCCGCTTGCGCTGCCGGTACGCGCAGGAATGTGGTGTGCAGGCCGGCGTTGGCCGCATCGGCCTGGTCTTCTCCGTGGCTCGACGAGCGGATCGCCCACTCGGCGTCGGGCTGGCTCGCGAGAAAGCCGGGCAGGCGCGGATCGTCGGCACGGGTCAGCGACAGCGCGGGCGGCACGGGCAGGCCGGCCATCGTGGCCAGCGCCAGGCGCCCGCCCTTGGTGTGCGCGACGAAGCCGGCGTCGCCCGCTTCGAGCCACTGCGCGAACGCCGCCGGCGTGTCGATCCACGGATAGTGTCCCCAGCCGGCCTGCAGCGTGACGGTGAGGTCGGCGCGCGCGAGGATGGCCGACCACGCGGCGGCCTGGCGCACGCCGAGCACGTTGTCCTGGTCGCCCCACACGAGTTCGATGCGATCGGTGACCCACTCGAGCAGCGGCAGTGCGGTATCGGCGCGCACGAGATCCCAGTGCGGCAGGAACGCACGGCAACGCGCATAGCCGGCGCCCATGCGGCGGTACTGGGCGCGCGTCCAGGTCAGGTTCGAGAACTTGCGGGCGAACAGCGCCGGGTAGTGCGCGAGCAGCCAGTGGATGGTCTTGCGCAGCGGTTTCGGCGCCATCAGTTTCGGCAGGCGCCGTTCCCACAGGAACGCACCGACGGGCGCGAGCAGCACGCTGCGGCTGAAGTGGCCGGGGCGCCGCTGCAGCGCGTGCAGCACCAGCAGCGCATTCACGCCGACGGCCATGATCGCGTGGCCCGGTTCGGTCGCATCCAGCAGCGCTTGCGCATACGCGGCGAGATCTTCGCAGGGCGGCGCGGGGTGGTCGCCGAAGCCCGGCAGTTCCAGCGGTACGGGCCGGTAATGCCGGAAGTGGGGCAGCGCATCGTCCCACCAGTCGGCCGCGCTGCCGTTGCCGGCGAGGAGGTACAGGATCGGTTTGCTCATGGAGGCTGGATCGGCGGGCGATCGTCGCGATGGCGCGCGCCCGGGCAGGGCGATGCCATCGGCGGATGCCGCGGGTCTTGTTCGTGTCGTTTTGTTCGTGTTGCGCCGGTGCGAGTGGAATGGAAGGGCGGCCCGCTCGGCTTGATGGTTGCGGGCATTCTACGCGAACGACGTATGCAGGAAATCCGGATGACGGAAATGGCGTGTGCTCGCCGGTCTGGATTTGACGGGTGTCAGTTGAAGGCGGGTCAAGCAGCGTTTTATCGCCGAACGTAGCCGCACGCTTTCGCCAGCGCGCACGGCACCGATGCGCTTCCCGGCGCCGGTGCGATCGCGCACCGGCCCGGAGACGAATCAGTGCGTGGCGGTCGCAGCGGCCGCGTCGGCAGGACTGCCGGGCGGCTGGCCCGTCTGCCGGCGCGAGCGGCCCGAGCTGAGGTAAGCGGCGATCGAGTCCTGCGTGATCTCGCCGAGCCAGGCACCGTCGGGGTCGAGCACCGGCATCCACGACGCGCTGTACTGGTACATCTTCGACAGCACGATGCGCAGGTTGTCGTCCGCCGCGACGCCGGCCGGGAAGGGCGTCACGCGCTCGCCGCACACGCCGCCGCCGGTGCGGGCCGCGCGGCGCGTCACGTAGCCGAGCGCGCGGCCCGCATCGTCGAGCACGGTCAGGTAGCGGCAATCGGTTTCGTCCATCACGGCGAGCGCATGCGCGAGCGGCGTGTCGACCCGTGCCGTTTCGGGTTGCGTGGCGGCGTCGCCGGCCTTCACGAGCAGCAGACGCTTGAGCGTGCTGTCCTGGCCCACGAACTGCGCGACGAATTCGTCGCGCGGGCGGGCGAGCAGCGTGTCGGGGTGATCGTATTGCACGAGCTGGCCGCGCCGGAATACGGCGATGCGATCGCCCAGCTTGATCGCTTCGTCGATATCGTGGCTGACCATGATCACGGTCTTGTTCAGTTGCCGCTGCATCTGGAAAAACTCGTTCTGGATCGATTCGCGATTGATCGGATCGACCGCGCCGAACGGCTCGTCCATCAGCAGCACGGGCGGATCGGCGGCCAGCGCGCGGATCACGCCGATACGCTGCTGCTGCCCGCCCGAGAGCTCGCGCGGATAGCGTTTCAGGTACAGCTTCGGATCGAGCGCGACCATCGCCATCAGGTCGCGCGCGCGTTCGGCGCAGCGCTTCTTGTCCCAGCCCAGCAGGCGCGGCACGACGGTGATGTTTTCCTCGATCGTCATGTTCGGGAACAACCCGATCTGCTGGATCACGTAGCCGATGTGGCGCCGCAGGTCGACCTCATTCAGCTGCGCCGTATCCTCGCCGTTGATCAGCACGCGGCCGGACGTGGGGGCGATCAGCCGGTTGATCATCTTGAGCGTGGTGGTCTTGCCGCAGCCCGACGGGCCGAGGAACACGCAGATTTCCCCCTCGGCCACCGACAGGCTCACGGCGTCGACGGCGCGCACGGCCTGGCCGTCCTTGCGGGTGAAGGTCTTGGTCAGTTGGTCGAGTTCGATCATATTTTCTGCACTCCCTTCGGTGTCAATGCACGCTGCAGCATCTGCAGGAGCCGGTCGGCGACGATTGCGAGCAGGCTCACGAGCACCGCGCCCACCAGCAGTTTCATCATGCTGCTCTGGCCGATGGCGCGCAGGATCAGCGTGCCGAGCCCGCCCGCGCCGACCACGGCGGCGATCGTCATCACGCCGATGTTCATCACAACCGCGGTGCGCACGCCCGCGAGAATCACCGGCACCGCCAGCGGCAGGTCGACGAGCCGCAGGCGCTGCCACGCGGTCATGCCGATGCCGGTGCCGGCTTCCTTGATGCCCGCATCCACGTTGTGCAGCGCCAGGTAGGTGTTGCGCATGATCGGCAGCAGCGAATACAGGAACACGGCCGTGATCGCGGGGGCGGCGCCGATCCCCTGGCCGAAGCGCGAGAAGAACGGGATCATCAGGCCGAACAGCGCGATGGACGGCAGCGTGAGCACGATGGTCGCGACGCCGAGCAGCGGCCCGGCGAGCCAGTCGTGTCGGTTGATCAGGATGCCGAGCGGCACGCCGGCCACGATCGCGCAGCCTACGGCGATGCCGACCAGCCAGATGTGCTGCAGCGTGAGCTGCAGCAGTTCGGGCCAGCTCGACGCGAGATAGTCGAATACGCTCATCAGAATTTGCTCCGAGAAACTCCGCCATTGATGGCGGGAAGGACGGGAATGCTGTTGACAGGCAGCTTCTTCCACGGGTTAGGATCACCGGCATGATCCTTGTCTACCGCTACCGCGTGAAGTCGCTCAACGGACTGCTCAACAAGCAGAGCCGTGCGGTGAACTACGTCTGGAACTTCTGCAATGACACGCAGAAGCACGCGCTCAAGTGGAGCAAGAAGTGGCCGACGGGTTTTGACCTGAACATGCTCACCACTGGCAGCAGTAAGGAACTCGGCATTCACTCCGGCACGGTCAACGCAACGTGCGAGCAATATGCGAAGTCGCGCAGTCAGCACCGTCGCCCTTACCTGCGCTACCGCGGCAGGAAATCGCTGGGCTGGGTGCCGCTGAAGGGGCGTGACCTGAAGCGCGAGGGTGACGCGTTCCGTTTCGCCGGCAACACCTTCCGCGTATTCAACAGCCGACCGCTTCCCGAAGGCAAGATCAAGGACGGGACCAACTTTGCGCAGGATGCACGCGGCAACTGGTTTCTCAACATCGTGATCGAGATGCCCGATGTGCAGGCCCGTCCAATCCGTTCCGGCGTCGGCATCGATCTCGGCCTGAAAGATTTCGCCACACTTTCGACCGGCGAGAAGCTGCCCAATGACCAGTTCGGTCGACGAGCGGCGGAAAAGCTGGCGAAAGCGCAACGGGCGCGAAAGCACAGGCGGCATATCGCGAAGCTGCACGCCAAGGTCGCGAATGCCCGCGCCGACTTCCAGCACAAGCTCGCGCTCGATCTGGTGCGGCGTTTCGATTACATCGCGGTCGGCAACGTGTCGGCCGCGAAACTCGCCAGAACCAGGATGGCGAAGAGCGTCTACGACGCATCCTGGTCGTCCTTCCGGGACAAGCTCCGTTACAAGGCGATCGCGCGCGGAGCCACGTTCGAGGAAGTCGACGAAAGCGGTTCTACCCAGTCCTGTTCGGCGTGCGGGTCGCAAGACAGCACGACGCGGCCGAAAGGTATCGCGGGACTGCGAATAAGAGAGTGGGCCTGCAGTGGATGTGGTGTCGTGCATGATCGTGATATCAACGCTGCGCTGAACATTCTCCGATGCGGACGTGCATCGCCAGGCGTGGGAATCTTCCGCCTTTAGGCGGAGGAGGACGTCAACGGTTCTCCTTCACGGCAGCTTGTGCGTGCGCAGGAACGCGTCGGCGACGTCGCGCGGCGACTTGCCGTCGAGGTCGACCTCCTTGGCCATCGCCTGCATCACGTCGTTGTCGAGCGCGGCCGACAGCGCGTTGAGCTGCGTCGCGAGCTTAGGATTGCGATCGAGCGTGTCCTTGCGCACCACCGGCGTCGCGTTGTACGGCGGGAAGAAGTGCTTGTCGTCCTCGAGCGGCACGATGCCGAAGCCCTTCACGCGCCCGTCGGTCGTGTAGACGAGGCCGATCTTCAGCTGGTTGTTGTGCAGCGCCGTGTAGACCAGCCCCGGGTCCATCTGCTTCAACTGCGCGCGGCTGAACTGCATGCCGTAAGCGGCGAGCAGCGGCTTCAGCCCGTCGGGGCGATTCGCGAATTCCGCATCCATCCCGAACACGTAGTGCTTCGCGGCCGGATCGGTCTTCAGGTGCTCGGCGAGCTGCGACACCGTGCGGATGCCGGTGGCCTCCACGAGCTGGCTCGGCAGGCCGATCGCGTAGGTGTCGTTGAGCGGCGACGCGTCGAGCCAGACGAGCCCGCGCGGCACGTCGAGCGCCTTCACGCGCCGGTACATTTCTTCGGGCGACAGCTTGTCGTTGATCTTGTTGTAGACGAGCGCGGCGGTGCCCGTGTAGTCCCACATGAGATCGAACTGGCCGTTCTCCAGCGCGCTGCGCGCGAGCGTGCTGCCGAGACCCGAACGGACTTCCACGTCGTAGCCGCGCGAGCGCAGGTACTGCGCGGTGACTTCCGCCAGCACGTATTGCTCGGTGAAGTTCTTCGCGCCCAGCACGAGCTTCGTCGCGCATGCCGGTGCGCTCGCGGCCATGCACAACGCGGCCACGGCGCACAGGCGCGCGAGCGATCGAATGGTGCGGTGGAGTGTCATGCCGCACCTCCGTGGCGTGCGAGCCAATGGCGGCTGCCGGCCGCGACGAGGCCGTCCAGCACGAGCGCGAGGATCGCGGTGAGCGACGCGCCGAGCAGCAGCAGCGGCTGGTTGTCGAGATAGATGCCGGGGAAAATCAGCGAGCCGAGGCTGTCCGCGCCGATCAGGTATGCGAGCGGGGCCGTTCCGACGTTGATCGCGAGCGCGGTGCGCACGCCGCCGACGATGATCGGCAGCGCATCGGGCAACTCCACGCGCACGAGCGATTGCCAGCCCGTCATGCCGATGCCCTTGGCGGCTTCGCGTAGCGCGGCCGGCACGTTCTTCATGCCTTCGTAGGTATTGCGCGTGATGGGCAGCAGCGACGCGAGGAACAGCGCGACGATCGCGGGCACGTTGCCGATGCCGAAGATGCCGAGCGCGATGGCGAGCACGGCGAGCGACGGGATCGTGTTGCCGATGTTGAAGATCTGCATGAAGCGCTCGGCCTGATGCTGGAATCGTGGCCGGCTCAGCAGCACGCCGGCCGGCACGCCGACGGCGATCGCGAGCGTCATCGAATAGACGACCAGCAGCATGTGCTGGCCCGCGTAGTACGCGAGATCGTCCGCGCGCTGGCTGAACGTGTCGGCGCCGATGCCGCGCGCGAGCGCCCAGGCGATGGCGACGATGGCTATCAGGCTGCCCACCAGCTGGACAGTGCGTCGAGTCATGAAGATACACCCCCTCAATCTCGGTGCGGCACACGCGCAGGCGCGCGCCGCGTAGACGCCGGATGGCGCCGCGATGGAAGTTCGTGATCCCGGCATGGCCGCGATTTGAACTGACGGAAACAGTCCTGCCGGCCGCAACGATGTGCGACTGGCGGTCGAGTGAACGCAACGCTGCGTTCGTCTGATTGTCATGTTCAGCCCGGCGGCGCCGTAACGGCGAGGCGCGTTCGAGCAGGGCACCGTCGTGTGAAGACGGCATGGATGCGGCGGGCGTGAAGCCTGCCGCTGGAGCCGGAGGCCCCCTTGATGTGGCGAAACGGATGCATGCGCAACGAATTGCGAAATGACATCACGTTGCACACGAGATCATGCATTTTGTGATGAAGTTGGGCCGAGTATAGAGTAATCAAATGATCGCGTCTACCTTGGGGACGAACGCGATTGCGCACCGCCGATCGTGCGGCTGCGATGAAGCAGGGGAGGATCAAGCGTACAGAAAATGATTCGAATTCCGAATCGATAGGCGGGGCGGTAGTCTCGAAGTGGATTTCGCGAGCGGCCTCGCGTCATGCTCGACCGTCACGCGCCAGCGTGTATCCGCGCGAAAGTTATGGCGCGTCCGGTCTATTCGCTGACGTCCGGATCGGCGCGCGGCGTCCTGCCGGTCCAGCGTCGATACGCATGACGGAAGCTGCGCGGCTCGCTGTAGCCGAGACGTTCCGCAATCGCCGAGACCGTCAGCTCAGGGTCGTCGAGCATCCGCTGTGCCTCGTCGCGGCGCACGTCGTCGAGCAGCGTCTGAAATGTGAGGCCGTCCTTGTCGAGCCGCCTGCGCAGCGTGCGTTCCGTCAGGTGCAGCGCGTTCGCGAGCGACGTCATCGACTTGAAACGCGTGAGATCGCGCGCCATCAGCTCCTTTGCGCGATCGGCGAAACGCGTGCCGACCGACGCGGCCCACTGCCGTTCGAGCGCCTCGCACTGGCCGTGCAGCGCGTTGAAGCTGACTTCGTTCGCGAGCAGCGGCATCTCCGTACCGTTCACCGACGTGAACACGAGACGGTTGTCGCCCGCATTGAAGGCGACCTTGCAGCCGAAGTGGCGCGCGTAGTCGGCCGCATTGCGCGGCGTGCGGCGCGCGAGCTGCACCTGGGCGGGCCAGACCGGCTTGCCGACGAGATCGGACACGATCAGGCGCAGGCTCGACAGGCACATGTCGACCTGGAACACCTCGAGATCGGGCTCACCGTTGTAGCGGCTGATCGTCACGCTCATGCCGTCCGCGTGCCCATCGATACGCACATCGAAATACAGCCCCATGAACAGCGGAAACTGGCCCATGCACCGGAATGCCTGCATCACCGAGCCGCTGATCAGCATCGCGTAGCCGGCGAGGCCGAGCGTCGACACGTGCAACCGCGCGCCGATCGACAGCCCGATCGACGGCACGCCGCTGCGCTGCAGCAGGTTGTGGAAGCAGCGCTGCTCCTGGCCGCGATTCACGTGCAGGTTCGGCGATGCGACTTCGTCCGCGCCGAGCCCCGTGCCTTCGAGCAGCGCGGCGCCGTCGATATGCCGCACGCGGCACTCGTCCAGCGCGACCGCGATCGCGTGGACGGTGGCGGGAATGTCCTCCTGGCGGCAGGCCGGGCGCGCGAGGCCGAGCGACGAACGCAGGCTGCGCTCGGCCCGGCTCTGGTTTCGATGGGAACGGCTGTCCATGGTGCTGACGGGGCGACTGGGTCGCGTAGAACATAGCCGGAATGTCCGCAAAACGCCAGTGCGGCGCCGCACCATGCAAGCCGCGCCGGCGCCACGCATGGCGATGTGTCCGGAAATATCCCCTGATTACGTCCGCTTTTCTCATTCGTGGTCGATTTTTTGGCGCACCACACTTTCTGCCAGTCGTGCGCCGCCGGCCATGCCGGGCGAACGAGTGTTGGAGCCGTGAACGCCACCCACGTGAGGACAGCATGGACAACGACAGCCCTGGTCGATACGCATCGGCCGCCGCGACGCATGACTTCGGGACGCACGCGATTCGCAGCGATGGGGACGAACGCCGCAAGCCGCACCTGCTCGGACTCGCGACGCTGGTGATCTTCGGCCTCGCGTACATGCTGCCGATGACGGTGTTCACGACCTACGGGATCGTCACGAGCGAGACGAACGGGCATCTGACGGCCGCGTATGCGGTCACGCTGGTCGCGATGCTGTTCACCGCGCGCAGCTATGGCCACATGGCGCGGCTGATGCCGAGCGCCGGGTCGGCCTATACGTTCGCGAGCCGCAACTTCGGCACGTCGGCCGGCTTCATGGTCGGCTGGGCGTTGCTGATGGACTACCTGTTCATCCCGATGATCAGCTACCTCGCGATCGGCATCTACATGAAACAAATATTCCCTGGCGTGCCGGCCAGCGTGTGGATCGTCGGGAGCATCGCGCTGATCACCGGGCTGAACATCGTCGGCATCCGGCTCGTCAATCGCGTGAACCTGATCCTGATCGCGAGCCAGCTCGTGTTCATCGCGATCTTCTTCATCGCTTCCGCGCGGGTCGCGTCGGGCGAAGGGCTGTCGATGGCCGTCGCGCTGCCGTCGTCGGGCGATGCGCGAGCGATCTTCGCCGGCTCCGCGATCCTGTGCCTGTCGTTCCTCGGTTTCGATGCGGTCACCACGCTGTCGGAGGAAACGCGCGAGCCGAAGCGCACGGTGCCGCGCGCGATCCTGCTCTGCACGCTGGCAAGCGGTGTGCTGTTCATGCTGGTCGCCTACGTCGGGCAAGTGGTGTTTCCGGACTGGCACGCGTTCAAGGATCTCGATTCGGCCAGCCTCGAACTGATGCGGCGCATCGGCGGCGGCACGCTGTCGGCGTTCTTCGTCGCGGTGTACGTGGCCGGCTGTTTCGCGAGCGCGATGGCCGGGCAGGCGAGCGTGACCCGCGTGCTGTTCGCGATGGGCCGCGACCGGGTGCTGCCCGAACGCATCTTCGGCCACCTGCATGCGCGGCTGCGCACGCCGGTGCGCGCGACGCTCGCGGTCGGCATCGTGTCGCTGTCCGCGCTGTTCATCACGCTCGATCTCGCGTCGACGATGATCAGCTTCGGTGCGCTCGTCGCGTTCGCGGTCGTGAACCTGTGCGTGATGCGCAGCTATCTGTGCCGCCCCGAGCATCGCCGCTTCGCGGGCTGGATCACGTTCGGCGCGATGCCGGCAATCGGCTTCGCGATGAACGTGTGGCTGTGGTCGGGCCTGTCGCGCCAGACGTTCTACGTCGGCACCGGCTGGCTCGTGCTCGGACTCTGCCAGCTCGTGTGGCTGACGCGCGGCTTCACGCGCCCGGCGCCGACGCTGTCGATGAATTGAATGACCGGTGGCCGACTGCCGGCCGCCGGCTCTGAAACCCTGAAGGAGGAATCATCCATGAACGCTGTTGACGTCAATCTCGATGCGGACCTGCAGGCCATGGGCAAACGCCACCTGCTGATGCATTTCACGCACGCCGATGCGTATCGCGACCACGCGCTGACCGTGTTCGACCGCGGCGAAGGCTGCTGGCTCGTCGACCGCAACGGCAAGCGCTACTTCGATGGCCTGGCCGGGCTGTACTGCGTGCAGGTCGGCTACAGCCACGGCGCGGAAATCGGCGACGCGATCCGCGAGCAGATGGTGCGGCTGCCGTTCGCGACCAACTGGGGCTATGGCCACGAACCGGCGATCCGGCTCGCGCACAAGCTCGCGGCGCTCGCGCCGGAAGGGCTGAATCGCGTGTTCTTCACGTCGAGCGGCTCGGAGTCGAACGAATCGGCGATCAAGCTGGTGCGCCAGTATCACCAGTCGCGCGGCGAGCCGCAGCGGCGCAAGTTCATCGCGCGGCGCGTCGCGTATCACGGCACGTCGTTCGGCGCGCTCGCGCTGAACGGGATGACCAACTTCCGCAAGCATTTCGAGCCGCTGATGTCGGGCGTGCGGCACGTGGGCAACACGAAGCGCTACGGCCGCCCGGTGGGCGAGACGGAGGCGCAGTTCACGCGCCATCTGCTCGACGAGATCGAATCGCTGATCGTGCAGGAAGGGCCGGATACCGTCGCCGCGATCGTCGTCGAGCCGCTGCAGAACGCGGGCGGCAGCCTGACGCCGCCGGCCGGCTACGCGGCCGGGCTGCGCGACATCTGCGACCGGCACGGCGTGCTGCTCGTCGCGGACGAGGTGATCTGCGGATTCGGCCGGCTCGGCGAATATTTCGGCTCCGTGCGCTACGGGCTGAAGCCGGACATCATCACGTTCGCGAAAGGCATCGCGTCGGGCTACGTGCCGCTCGGCGGCGTGATCGCGAGCGACACGGTCGTCGACACGGTGCTCGACGGGCCGCAGCAGATGTTCCTGCACGGCGCGACCTACGGCGGCCACCCGGTCGCATGCACGGCCGCGCTCGCGAACCTCGCGATCATGGAGCGCGAAGGCGTGCTCGAAAATGTCCGCAGCAACGAAGCGGTGTTCCGCGAGACGCTCGATGGGCTGCTCGAACTGCCGTGCGTCGGCGACGTGCGCGGCGACGGCTACCACTACTCGCTCGAACTCGTGACCGACAAGGCCGCGCGCCGCTGGGCGGCCGGCATCAGCGCGCAGGCGTTCGTGTCGACGCTGCTCGCGCCCGCGATCTTCGACGCGGGGCTGCTGTGCCGCGCGGGCGTCGATCACGAAGGCACGCCGATCGTGCAGTTCTCGCCGCCGCTCGTGATGTCGCGCGACGAGATCGTGTGGTTCGTCGCGCAGATCCGCGACATCCTCGTCGACACCTATGCGCGGGCGACGCGCTGAACGCGGCGTCCTTCATTTCAGGAGCATTCGATGCGAACGTCACAACAGTCCTATATCGACGGCCAGTGGCTCGATCCGGCCGATGCGAAGCCGATCGACGTGATCGACCCGAGCACGGCGCGGCCGTATGCGCAGCTCAGGATCGGCGGTGCGGCCGACGTCGACCGCGCGGTCGGCGCTGCGAAGCGGGCCTTCGACACGTACTCGCGCTGGCCGGTGGACGAGCGCGTCGCGCTGCTGCGGCGCGTGCTCGAGATCTACCAGCGGCGCTACGAGGAGGTCGCGCAGACGATCAGCCAGGAGATGGGCGCGCCGATCGCCTTTGCGCGTGCGGCGCAGGCCGCGGTCGGCACCGCGCATCTCGAACAGACGATCCGCGCGCTGCAGTCGTTCCGCTTCAGCACGCAGACCGATTCGCTGCTGGTGTCGCACGAGCCGATCGGCGTGTGCGCGCTGATCACGCCGTGGAACTGGCCGATCAACCAGATCGTGTGCAAGGTCGCGCCGGCGCTCGCGGCCGGCTGCACGATGGTGCTCAAGCCGAGCGAGATCGCGCCGTTCAGCGCGATCCTGTTCGCGGAGATCCTGCACGAAGCGGGCGTGCCGCCCGGCGTGTTCAACCTCATGCACGGCTACGGGCATGAAGTGGGCGACGCGCTGTCGCGGCATCCGGAGGTCGACATGGTGTCGTTCACGGGGTCGACGCGCGCGGGCGTCGAGGTCGCGAAGGCGGCCGCCGATACCGTGAAGCGCGTGCACCAGGAGCTCGGCAGCAAGAGCCCGAACCTGATCCTGCCCGACGCGGATATCGAGGAGGCGGTCACGCGCGGCGTGCGCAGCTGTTTCAGCAACAGCGGCCAGTCGTGCAATGCGCCGACGCGCATGCTCGTGCATGCGGACCATCTGGCGCTGGCCGAGCAGGCCGCGCGCCGGGAGGCGGAGCGCACCGTTGTCGGCGATCCGCGTTCGACCGAAACCGGCATCGGGCCGGTGGTCAGCCGCACGCAGTTCGACCGCATCCAGCATTTCATCCGGCTCGGGATCGAAGAAGGCGCGACGCTCGTCGCGGGCGGCCCCGGGCGGCCGGACGGGCTCGGCGACGGCTTCTACGTGCGGCCCACGGTGTTCTCGAACGTCACGCCGGACATGACGATCGCGCGCGAGGAAATCTTCGGGCCGGTGCTCGCGATCATGACCTACCGCACCGAGGACGAGGCCGTCGCGCTCGCGAACGATTCGGTCTACGGGCTCGCGGCCTACGTGCAGTCGACGGATCCCGAGCGGGCGCGCCGGGTGGCGGCGCGGTTGCGGGTCGGCAATGTCCACATCAACTATCCGCCGTGGAATCCGGCCGCGCCGTTCGGCGGCTACAAGCGCTCGGGCAATGGCCGCGAGTATGCGGAGTTCGGTCTCGTCGAGTACCTGGAGACGAAGGGCACGACGGGGTACGCGTAAGCGACACGCACTGACGGCTCTGGTCGCCCCGGGTGACGCGCGAGGCGCCTGTGCCGTTGCGGATGCCGCTCGCGGCGTTCGGCCTTGACGACCCGGGGCGTCGCGGCCGAACACCGCGCGGTCGAGGCATTCAGGCCGCCGCGCAGCCTGCAACGGCGAGCCGATGCCGTGCGTGCCGACCCTCAGTCCTCGTCGGAATCCGTTGCGGCCGTATTGGGTCCCACAACGGAAACGGCGGGCCGCCTGCGGATCTCGGAATCGAGGATCAACCGCCCGCGCAGCTTGCCTTTCATCCGCTTCACATGCTTGGGCGCCTCGGTCATGTGCTCGACCATCAGCGCCCGGACGCGCTCGGCATCGCGCTCGCGCGCGGCCTGCAGGATCGCCTTGTGGATCGCGACGTTCGCTTCGCCGAAGCGCTTGTGCTCGGCGAGCGGCGTGTCGTTCCGGAACTCGATCAGCTGGCGGATCATCTCGTTGATCAACTCGCAGTTGTATCGCAGGAACGGGTTCGGGTTCGCGGCCGCGAGGATGTCGTGGAACGTCGTGTCCTCCTGCCGCTGGCGCAGCATGTGGCCGCGGTCGTGCACGCCCGACGCGCCGTCGCAGCACGCGATGTTCGCCTCCAGCGCCGCGAAGTCGCGCTCGGTCAGGTGCGGCACGGCACCGGCCGCCAGCTCGGGTTCGAGCAGCTTGCGCACGGTGTAGATGTCGTCGATCGTCACGTCCTTGAAAAACAGGTAGTTCTGCAAGAGCTGCAGCGTGCGGTCGAGCGGCACCTCGACGACCATCCCGCCGCCCGACGGCCCCGTCGTGACCTTGATGAGCCCCTGCACCTCGAGTGACTTCAGCGCCTCGCGGATCGTGCTCTTGCTCACCGCATAGAGCTGCTGCAGCTCGGCTTCGCGCGGCAGGCGGTCGCCCGGCTTCAGGTCCTTCTCGGTGATCAGCCGCTTGATCTCCTCGGCGACGAGGTCGGCCCGCTTCGGCTGCTTGATTTCGACCGCGAGGCCCGCCCTGGCTCGGTCCATGACCATCTTCACGACTCCTTTGTCTGACTGCGCGCCGCGTCATCGTCGACGATCCGTTCCGGCGCGAGTACGGAATTTTGCCTGATTGACACCAATTTTGATCAACTCTAGCATCAGGTTCATTCTATTTATCATGATAAATAGGATCAACCGGCGGCGCGCATCCTGCAGGGCGTGGGCACGGTTTGGCAGTCGGTCGCATTGCGTGTGTCCCCCCTTTATGAGGAGCGTCAACTTGAATCGCCGAGAACTGTTGAAACTGGCCGCGCTGTCGGCCGTGCCGGGCGCGCTCGGCAGCTTGTCGTCCCGCGCCGTGTTCGCACAAGGTTCATCCATCCAGCTGGCGTGCCCGGTGCCGATGTCGGGGCCGTTCGCCGCCAACGGCAAGTACGCCGATCTCGGCATGCAGCTCGTCGTCCAGCAATACGGCAAGGTGCTCGGCGCGCCGCTCGCCTACACGGCGCTCGACACCGAGGGCAAGCCCGCGACCGCCGTGCGGCGCGTGCAGGAGATCGCCCAGCAGAAAGGCGTGCGCTTCTTCGCGGGCGGCATCCTGTCGTCCGAATCGCTTGCGATGGGCAAGGAAGTCCAGAAGGCGGGCGGCGTGTTCATCACGACGGCCGGTGCGGACGAGATCACCGGCAAGGATTGCAACGCCGCGACGTTCCGCTGGTCGGTGCCGACCTTCGGCGCGATCGAGCAGACGGTGCGCCCGTTGACGCAGATGCTGCCGAAGGCGAAGCGCTGGTACACGATCACGCCGCAATACGTGTTCGGCGACGGCCTGCTGTCGGCCGCGAAGGCGATCTTCAAGGAGAAGGGCATCGAGCATGTCGGCAACAGCTACCACTCGCTCGCCGAGAAGGAGTTCAGCGGCTACCTGACGAACGCGGCGGCCGCGCAGCCTGACGTGCTGCTGATCCTGAACTTCGGCTCGCAATCGTCGGACACGCTGCGCCAGGCCGTGAGCTTCGGGATGAAGCGCAACTGCACGATCCTGCTTGCGTGGGCCTCGGGCCTCGAGCAGTTCGAGGCGCTCGGGCCCGACATCTGCGACGGCGTGTATTTCGGTGCGCAGTACTGGCACGGCATCGATTCGCCGCTGAATCGCGATCTGGTGAAGCGCACGAACGCCGCGTTCAAGGCGAACCCGAACTACAGCCTCGCGGGTTCGTACATCTGCTCGAAGATCCTGGTCGACGCGATGGTGAAGGCCGGCAGCGCCGATCCGAAGAAGGTCGTCGCGGCGATGGAAGGCATGAAGTACGACGGCCTCACGGGCCCGGAGGAAATCCGCAAGGGCGACCACCAGGTGCTGAAGAACTACTACCTGCTGAAGGGCAAGCCGAAGAGTCGCATGAAACATGCGGACGACTACGCGGACATCGTCAGCTCGGGCCAGTCGTTCCTGCCGCTCGACAAGACGAGCTGCAAGCTCGCGTGACGCAATGCGTGCGTCCGCGGCCGTCGTGCGCCGCGGACATCCGTTACCTTCCTTTCTGACACGGAAGCCATGAACGTCTATCTGCTGCAGATCGTCAATGGCATCGGCGTGGGCATGCTGTATTTCCTGCTCGCCGTCGGCCTTTCGATCGTGTTCGGCCTGCTGCGCTTCGTGAACTTCGCTCACGGCGCGTTCTACCTGCTCGGTGCGTATCTCTGCTACCAGGCGCTGCAATGGTCGGCGAATTTCTGGGTTGCGCTCGCGGTCGTGCCGCTCGTCGTCGGCGCGTTCGCGTGGGGCGTCGAAAAGCTCGTGCTCCGTCATGTCTACGCGCAGCAGCACGAATTCCACATCCTCGCGACCGTCGGGCTTGCGCTCGTGCTGCAGGAGTGCGCGATCCTCGCATGGGGCCCGCTCGGCGACAACGTGCCACCGCCCGACGCGCTGAACGGCGTCGTGATCTGGGGCGGTTTCGTCTACCCGAAATACCGGTTGTTCGTGATCGGCTTCACGGCCGTGCTCGCGGCGCTGCTGTGGTGGGTGCTCGAAGGCACACGGCTCGGCAGCACGGTGCGCGCGGGCAGCGAATCGTCGGAGATGGTGTCGCTGCTGGGCATCAACGTGACGCGGGTATTCAGCCTCGTGTTCGCGCTCGGGGCGGCGACGGCCGCGCTCGCCGGCGTGCTCGCCGCACCGATCCGGGGTGTCGATCCGTTCATGGGCATCGAGGCGCTCGGCGTGGCGTTCGTCGTGGTCGTCGTCGGCGGGATGGGGAATTTCCTCGGGGCGCTCGTCGGCGGGCTGCTGGTCGGCATCGTGCAGAGCCTGATGAGCACGCTGTGGCCGGAAGGGGCACGGCTGATGATCTATGTCGCGATGGCGGCCGTGCTGCTGCTGCGTCCGAACGGTTTGCTGGGGAGGGCCGCATGATTCAATCGTCCAAATCGCTGCCGCCCGGCGCGGCGGCCTCGCGGCGGGCGCAGTCCTGGCGCGCCGTATTGCAACGGCCGGAAGGCTGGCTGGCCGTGGCCGTCGCATGCCTCTTGCCGATCGTGCTGAGCTCGGGTTCGCTCGCCACCGAAGTGCTCGTGTTCGCGCTCGCCGCGCTCGGCTGCAATCTGCTCCTCGGCTATACGGGGCTCCTGTCGTTCGGGCAGGGGATCTTCTTCGGGCTCGGGAGCTATGCGGCGGGCCTCGTGCTCACGCATGGCGGCGCGTCGGTGAGCGTCGCGCTGCTCGCGGCCACCGGGCTCGGCGCGGTGGCGGCCGCGCTCGTCGGCTGGTTCTCGATCCGGCAGCGCGGCACCTATTTCGTGATGCTGACGCTTGCGTTCGGGCAACTGTTCTACTTCCTCGCTTATACGACGCCGGATGTCACGGGCGGCGACAACGGGCTGCTCGATATCCCGCGCCCCGCGTTGTCCGCTTTCGGGCATCCGCTCATCGTGCTCGATTCGCCGTGGCGCTATTACGGCTTCGTCGCGGTGCTGTTCGTCGCGGTGTTCTGGCTGCTGCTGCGCGTGTCGCGTTCGGTGTTCGGCCGCACGCTGCTCGCGATCCGCGACAACGAGGCGCGCGCGGCGGCGGCGGGCTACGACGTGAAACGCTTCAAGCTCGCGGCGTTCGTGATCTCGGGGGCGGTGACGGGGCTCGCGGGCGCGCTGCATGCACTGATGACCGGCATCGCGCCGCTGTCGAACATCGACTATCACACGAGCGAGATGATCCTCGTGATGACGGTGATCGGCGGCACGGGCAACCTGTTCGCGTCGGTGCTCGGCGCCGCGTTCTACGTGCTGTTCGCGGACTGGCTGTCGACGCTCTGGCCGCGCTGGCTGCTGCTGCTCGGCCTCGTGCTGATCGCGGTCAGCCTGTTCATGCAGCGCGGATTGTGGGGGCTCGGCGAACGCGTCATCGCATCGCTGCGGCGCACCGAAAGCACGGCGGCTACGACCAGGGAGCAGGCATGAGCGAAGCGATTCTCGAGGCGCGCGGTGTCGTCAAGCGCTACGGCAAATTCACGGCGCTCGGCGGCGTCGATCTGCGGATCATGCCGCGCACCGTGCATTCGGTGATCGGCCCGAACGGCGCGGGCAAGACGACGCTGTTCCATACGCTGACGGGCACGCTGCCGATCACCTCCGGCTCGATCGTGTTCGATGGCCACGACGTCACGCGCGAACCCGATTTCCGGCGCGTACGGCGCGGCATCGCGCGCTCGTTCCAGGTGACGAGCCTGTTCCCGAACCTGAGCGTGCGCGAGAACCTGCGCGTTGCCGCGCAGGGCGTCGACGCGCGCCGCGCGCTGAACCCGTGGACGCCGCCGCGCGGCCCGCTTGCGCACGACGGCATCGTCGACGACGTGCTCGAGCGGCTCGGCCTGCAGCGCTTTGCAGACACGGTGACCACCGCGCTGTCGCACGGCCAGCAGCGCCGGCTCGAGGTCGGGATGGCGTTGGCGGCGCGGCCGCGCGCGATTTTTCTCGACGAACCGACCTCCGGCATGGGGATCGACGATCTCGACGACATGAAGGAGCTGATCCGCGGATTGCGCAGCGACTACACGGTCGTGCTGATCGAGCACAACATGGGGATCGTGATGGACATCTCCGACACGATCACGGTGATGCAGCAGGGCCGCGTGCTGGTCGAAGGCAAGCCCGACGCGATTCGCGGCGACGAGCGTGTCCGTACCGCCTATCTCGGCAACATGATCACGGGAGGCCGCGCATGATGCTCGACATCACGGAGGTCCATGCCCATTACGGCAAGAGCCATGTGCTGCAGGGCGTCTCCCTGAACGTGAATGAAGGCGAGACGGTGACGCTGCTCGGCCGCAACGGCGCGGGCAAGTCGACGACGCTGAAGACGATCGCGGGCGCGGTCGCACCGACCAGCGGCTCGGTGAAGTTCCTGGGCCGCGAGGTCGCCGGGCAGCCTGTGCACCGGATCGCCGCGCGCGGCCTGTGCTTCGTGCCCGAGCATCGCGGGATTTTCCGGCTGCTGTCGGTCGAGGAGAACCTGCGGCTCGGCGCACGCCGCGATTCGCCGTGGCAGCTCGACGACATCTACCGGATCTTTCCGCGCCTGAAGGAACGCCGCCGCAACGGCGGCGCGCAGTTGTCGGGCGGCGAGCAGCAGATGCTCGCGATCGGCCGCGCGCTGATGAACCACCCTCGGCTGCTGATGCTCGACGAGCCGGTAGAAGGGCTGGCGCCGGTGATCGTCGAGGAGATCGTCGAGCAGCTGAAGCGGATCAAGGCGGCTGGCGTCGCGATCCTGCTCGTCGAACAGAACCTCGAAGTGTGCACGCAGCTCGCGGATCGCCACTTCGTGATCGAGCAGGGCGTGATCGTCTACGAAGGCAGCAACGCGGCGTTCATGGCCGATCACGAGATCAAGGACCGTTATCTGGGCGTCGGCGTCGCGTAAGCGCCGCACCCTTTCATTGCGAGGAATTCCATCGATGCAAGTTCTGGATTCGACATCGGGCGTCGCGGCGTCCGGCTTGCGCGTCGACGGCGCACGGCTGTGGGACAGCCTGATGCGTCTCGCGCGGATCGGCGCGACCGACAAAGGGGGCGTGTGCCGCCTCGCGCTCACCGAACTCGATCGCGAGGCGCGCGACCTGTTCACCGCGTGGGCGAAGGAAATCGGCTGCACGGTGCGGGTCGACGCGATCGGCAACATCTTCGCGCGGCGGGCGGGCGAACGCGACGACCTGCCGCCCGTGACGACGGGCAGCCATATCGACACGCAGCCGACCGGCGGCAAGTTCGACGGCAACTACGGCGTGCTCGCGGGCCTCGAAGTGCTGCGTACGCTCGACAACGCGGGCGTGCGCACGCGGGCGCCGCTGGAGGTCGCGGTCTGGACCAACGAGGAAGGCTCGCGTTTCGTGCCCGTGATGATGGGCTCCGGCGTGTTCGCGGGCGCGTTCACGCTCGATCATGCGCTCGCGCAGCGTGACCGCGACGGCATATCGGTGCGCGACGCGCTGGCCGCGATCGGCTATGCGGGCGACGCATGCGATGCGCATCCGGTCGGCGCGTATTTCGAAGCGCATATCGAGCAGGGGCCGGTGCTGGAGGCGCATGACACGACGATCGGTGTGGTCGAGGGGGCGCTCGGGCAACGCTGGTATGACGTGACCGTACACGGGATGGAGGCGCATGCGGGCCCGACGCCGATGGCGCTGCGGCGCGACGCGCTGCTGGTCGCGGCCGATCTGGTGCGCGCGGTCAATGGCATCGCTTGCGCGCATCCGCCACACGGACGCGGGACGGTGGGCTGGGTCGACGTCCACCCGAATTCGCGCAACGTGATTCCGGGACGCGTGACGCTGACCGTCGACCTGCGCGCGGCAGACGATGCAACGCTCTCTGCGATGGATGCGGCACTCCGCGCGGCGTGTACCGACCTGGGTACATCGGCCGGCATGCGGATCGATGTCGAGCAGGTCGTGTATTTTCCGCCGCAGCCCTTCGACGCGACGCTGGTCGAGCAGGTTCGCGCGGGCGCGGGTGCGCTGGGGTTGTCGTCGATGAACGTGATCAGCGGTGCGGGCCACGACGCCGTGTATCTTGCGCGCGTGGTGCCGACCGCGATGATCTTCGTGCCGTGCAAGGACGGGATCAGCCACAACGAGATCGAGGATGCCGATCCTGCGCATCTGGAAGCCGGCTGCAATGTGCTGCTGCAGGCGATGCTGGGCGCGGCCGGGATCGCGGAGGGCCGTGCGCGATGAAGATCCTGATCGCCCGGATGAATCACGAGACCAACACGTTCTCGCCGGTGCCGACGCCGCTCGCCGCGTTCGGCCGCAACGGCCCCGACTGGGGCGACGACGCGTATCGCGCGAATCGTGGAATGCGCACCGCGATGGCCGCGTTTCTCGACGCGGCCGAGCGTGAGGGCGCCGAGATCGTGACGCCCGTATCGGCGGCCGCGAACCCGAGCGGACCGGTCGCGGCCGACGCGTACACGGCGATCTGCGACGCGATCGTTGCGGCCGCACCGGGCTGCGACGCGGTGATGCTCGACCTGCATGGCGCGATGGTCGCCGAGCAGAGCGCGGACGGCGAGGGCGACCTGCTCGCGCGCGTGCGCGCAGCGCTGCCCGATGCGCCGATCGCGGTCGCGCTCGACCTGCACGCGAACGTCACGCAGAAGATGATCGATCATGCGGACGTGATCGTCAGCTTCAAGACCTACCCGCACGTCGACATGGTCGAGACCGGCGAGCATGCGGCGCGCGTGCTGTTCGACCGGCTCCACGGCCGTGCGCGGCCGGTGCTCGCGTGGCGGCAGCCGCCGCTGATGACGTCGACGTTGCTCAGCGCGAGCGCGGAAGGCGCGATGCGGCGCGCGGTGGAGGCCGCGCGTGCGGCCGAGGCCGACGGGATGCTCGCGGTATCGGTGCTGCCCGGCTTCTCGCTCGCGGACATCCCCGCGCCGTGCATCAGCGTCGTCGTGGTGGCCGATGGCGACCGGGACGCGGCCGATGCCGTGGCCGAGCGCATCGCGCGGCAGATCTGGGACGCGCGCGACGACTTCGTGTATCGGAGTGCGCCGCTCGCCGAATCGGTTGCGCAGGCCGCGGCGCTCGCGCACGGTGCGGATCGCCCGGTGCTGATGCTCGATCACGGCGACAACTGCATGTCGGGCGGCCCGTGCGACACGATGGACCTGCTCGAAGCCGCGCTCGCGGACGGGCTCGACGGCATCGTCAGCGGGCCGCTGTGCGACCCGCAAGCCGTCGCGGCGCTGATCGACGCGGGTGTCGGCGCGACCGTCACGGTGCCGGTCGGCAACCGCCTGCCGTCGCACGGCGGCGTGCGGCGCGAGCCGCTTCGCGCGACGGGCATCGTGCGCGCGCTCACCGACGGCGAATACGTGATCACGGGGCCGACCTACACGGGCCAGCGCGCGTACATGGGCCGCACGGCCGTGCTCGATATCGGCGCGGCCACGCTGGTCATCACCGAGCGCACGCAGGAGCCGTGGGATCTCGGCGTGTTCGAGAGCGTCGGCGTCGATCCGCGCCGCGCGCGCTTCCTGCTGCTGAAATCGCGGATGTATTGCCGGCCGGTGTTCGTACCGATCGCGGCTGCGCTGGTCGAGTGCGACAGCCGTGGCGTGACGGGCTCGGACTACGGGCTGTTCCGCTACGAGCGGCTGGCGCGGCCGGTGTATCCGCTCGACGACGTCGGCGAGTGGCCGGCTGGCGCGCGACGGACGGATTGACGGAAACAAACCGGGCGCGAGACGCCGGATTGGCCGGCTTTCGGGCATCATGCGATGGCATCGACCCGTCGAGCAGCAGGGTCGAGCCATCTATTGCGTCCGCAACCGACCCGGAGAACCGACCGCCATGCCTTCGAATCCCTTTCGCCCCCGCAGCGCGCGCCTGCTCGCCGCGCTGACCCTCGCCACGACGGCCGTTGCCGCGCACGCCGCCGACTGGATCGTGTCCGGCAACGACGGCAAGTACCAGCGCGTCGAGGGCCGCGACACCTATCTGGCCTCGCCGCCCGCCGACACGCTGACGCTGCTCGACGCCAGCACGTTCCCGCCGAAGGTCGCGCTGCAGGTCGACGTCGAGAATGGCATCCAGGGGCCGCCGCAGGCCGTCGCGATCACGCCCGACGCGAAGCTCGCGCTCGTCGGTGCACCGACGCGCTACGACACGGCCGCGAAGCAGCTCATGTACGACACGTTCCTGCAGGTCGTGAATCTCGACACCGCGCCGCCCGCGGTCACGCGCATCGAGCTGGGCGCGCATCCGCAAGGCATTGCGATCGACCGCTCGGGCAAGCTTGCGCTCGTCGCGAACGTCGACGGCAGCGTGTCGATCCTGCGCATCGACGGCACGCACGTGACGCTCGACGGCAGCCTGAAGATCGGCAAGAAGCGGCTGGCCGGGATCAGCTTCACCCACGACGGCAAGCATGCGCTCGTGTCGCTGCGCGACGAGCAGGGCGTCGCGGTGCTGAACATCGACGACGGCAAGGTGACCGACAGCGGGTCGCGCCTGAGCGCCGGCGTCGCGCCTTATACGATCGACGTGTCGAGCGACAACCGCTGGGCCGTCGTCAGCAACGTCGGGCTCGCGGGGCTGCCGGGGTATACGGGCACCCTGGCGGGCGACGCCGATTCGATCGCGCTGATCGACGTGTCGCGCGAGCCGTTCCGCACGGTCCAGTACCTGACGGTGCCGTCGCTGCCGGAAGGCGTTGCGATCTCGCCGAACGGCAAGTGGATCGCGGTGCAGGCGATGGACGGCTCGAACCTGACGCCCGACAATCCGGGCCGCCACAAGATCGGCAAGGTGCTGCTGTTCGAGATCCGCAACGGGCAGGCCGTGAAGGTGAGCGAGTTGCCGGGCGGCGAAGCCGCGCAGGGCATCGTGTTCACCGCCGACAGCCGGCACGTGATCGTGCAGTTCAACGTCGAACGGCAACTGGCGCTCTATGCGGTGGAAGGCGGCAAGCTGCGCGATACGGGCAAGCGGATCGCGCTGACGGGCGGCCCGTCTTCATTGCGGACCTTGCCGCGCTGACGCGCACGATCTGCGTTCGTTCAGTTCACGCAGATGACGGGCGGCGGTTCAGTCACCGCGCTGCGCATGCGCCAGGCCGGCGCGCGATGAATGCAACCGGGCACGCGCAGGGTTTCGCCCTGCGCGTCGCGTTCGTCGCATGCAGGATGGCCGGGGCAGCCGTTACGGATTGAGAAATCTGCCGAGCCAGCGCGGTGTCGCCGTGCGATCGAAGATGACGTGCAGCGACGGACTGAACGCGCCATATTCGAGCCCGTGGCGTTGGGCAAGCAGCGTCAGGGACTGGGGCGTGTAAAACGAGATGTGCCCGTTGCGCGGGATGCAATAACACCACTGATCGAGGCCGCGATCGATGATGTCCTGGGTGATCAGCGATGTCTGGAACAGCAGCGCGCCATCGGGCTTCCGATAACGCATGATCTGGTCGAAGAGGTCGAACGGCGCCGGATGATGCTCGAACACTTCGAACGACAGGATCGTATCGAACGTGCCTTCAGGGGGCACCGGATGCGAGAACGGGTCGTACGACGTCACGTCCGTGAAGCCGCGCGACGCCAGTTTTCGTTCCAGCAAGCCCAGCCCCGAGCCGAAATCGAGAATCCGGCCTTCCCGCATTTCCGGAAAACTGCTGCAGATCAGCTCGGCCTGCTGTTGCGGACGGATCTCGAGATACTCGGGGTCGTGGCGCGCATAGTCGGCGTTGTACACATGCTCCGAGAAATCGTCGTGCGTCCAACTGTCGAACGCGGGCGCCCACGTGAAGCCGCATTGCTCGCACGCGTGGTAGTAGATCGGGATTCCCGCATACGGGTCGACTTTTTTCCCGGTCATGAAGTCGGCGCCGCTGCGCGAGAAATCGACCAGGCCGCAGATGGGCGCGCGGGCCGAACACACCTTGCAGGCCATGGCCGACGGGTGGCGATTCAGGTGCTGATTCAACTCCCCTTCTCCTGTTCGCCGGCGAGGCGTGCGCGTGACGGATGGTGCGGGAGAGGCTATCACAGTCGCGTCAGCCGTCGCGACCGTGCGCGCCTACGGGCGCAGCAGGTCGAACCCGCCAAATACGACGACCCCGCTCAACGCGATCATCGCGACGGAGTGCTGGCCGAAGTAGAGAATCGCGGCGGCAAGCCACGTCGTGATGCAGAAGGCGCCGATGCGGGCCATCGTGTGTTCCTCGGATGCGTGATGAAGTGAGCGCGCGCCGCACGGCGTTCGCCGCTCGAATCGGCGAGCGGGGCACGCAGGCGGACGGAAAAGGCGACTCGTGCTGCCGCAGCCGCGGCGTCGACACGCGTGGCGTGCCGCGCCCGGCAGGGCGGGAGTCGA